>CAIQMJ010000584.1 GCA_903872875.1 uncultured Variovorax sp. | reverse complement strand
CCCAATGCGTGATGCAGGCCCTGCGCGAGCAGCTCCGGCGCCGTGCCGCTCGCACCGCCGATTCGCCAGCGCGAGACGCGTCCGGTCCGGCCCTTCTCCATGAGGTCGCGGCACCAGTCGACGGGGTCGTGGCGCGCCGAGCCTTCGGTGTAGAGCAACGCATCCGCAGTCTCGAAGTGCAACGCGTTGACGCCGTGCAGCGCCGTGCCGGTCGACGCGTCGAGACGTGCACGTTCGGTCCACACGCCGCCCTGGACAGACCCGACGCCGATCGACCGCCCCGCCACGGCGACTGCAAGCGGCCCACCCGGACAGGCGCCCACCGCCGTGATTTCACCGTCGAAGCGTTGCAGCTCGACGAGCTGCGCACCGTCGAGCCGGTACAGCACATGACCGGCCGTGACGAACAGCGATTGCCCGTCCGTGGCCAGGTCGTCGATGTCCGGCAACTGCGCGACGAGTTCCGCTTCGTCGAGCGCACGGTTCGGCTTGAGCGCGCCGTCCATCACCGGCACGGTGATGGCCGCGCTGCCGCGCCCGAGGAGCCGGTCGCCGAGATGACGCAAGGCATCGAACATCAGGCGTTCCTCCATCGGCGTTCGTACTGGACAAAGTCCGGGTCCGCATCCGGCAGGCGATAGCGGCCGATCCGGTTGTTGGAGATGCCGCCGAGGTACAGATGCCCGCGGTGCTCGCGCATCGACGTGATCATCGGATGGTTCTCGCCGCCCAGGTCCCACAGCGTCTCGAGCACTTCTCCCTTTTCGCTGAACTTCAGCACGCACCCGGTGTTGATGTTCGGAAAGAGCCATTCGTCGATCGGCAGCCGCGACGCCATGCGCTTGCGGAAGCCCGGCATGCGCATGGCCAGGTCGTAGGCAGGCGAGCGCATGCCGACCAGCGCGAGCCAGTAGTTGCCGTCGGACGCGAGATTGATGTTGTCGGGATAGCCCGGCAGATCGTCGATCACCATCTCCACCTGGCCGGCCTTCGGGCCGTCGAACCAGTAGCGCTTCACGCAGCAGCCCCAGGTTTCCGCGAACAGGATCGACTGGCCGTCGCCGGCGATCGCGATGCCGTTCGGGAACTTGAGGTCGCGCAGCACCGTGCGGGTCGACTTGTCGCGCGGGTCGTAGCAGACGATGCGGCCGTTGCCGCGCGCTTCCAGTCCGTCGACCGCCCACTCGTCCATCTCGTAGCGCACCGTCGCCTCGCTGAAGAACACCCGGCCGTCGTCGGTGATGTCGAGATCGTCGGCCAGCCGCAGCCGGCTGTCGTCGTTGATCGAGCGCCAGCTGCGGTTGGTTTCGTCGGTGACGCGCTCGACCTGCCGCTGCGGCGTGACGCGGTAGAGTCCCATGCCGCCGACGCAGACATACAGGTTGTCTTCGCGGTCGAAAGCCATGCCGAGCGGCTGGCCGCCGATGTGGGCGAAGACCTCCATGCGCTCGTAGTCGGGCGCGAAAAAGCGAATGATGTCGCCATGCCGCGAGCCGGCGTAGAGGTTGTCGTCGCGGTCCAGGATGACGTCCTCCGGCGATTCGATGCGCCCCACGCCGATCAGGCTCACGTCCCGCAGCTTGTTGTTGAGCGCATAGACGCCGCCGGCCTCGGCACTGCAATCGGGCGCCGGGTCGAGCTTCTGGTAGGTCGGGCTGACGTAGACCTTGCTGATGATGCGCTGCCGGTTCTTGAGCCAGCGCACGTCGATCACCGCGGCAAGCACAAGGATGGCCGCCAGCACCATGCGGATGACGCCGCCCGGCGCCGACATCGACGTCAGCCCGTTGGTGATCAGCAGCACCAGCAGCGTACCGACCAGCGCCTTGGTGACCGACCCGCGGCCACCGCCGAGGCTGATGCCACCCAGCACAGCCGCGGTCAGCACCAGCACTTCCATGCCAACGCCGATGTCCGCCCCCGCGGTCGCGAGCCGCGACGCGAAGAAGCAGCCGGCAGCGCCGGTGAGGACGCCGCAGCCGACATAACAGAGCGCCACGGTGCGCCGCACCGCGATACCACCGTTGTAGGCCGACCGCCGCGACCCGCCGATCGCCATGATGTGCCAGCCCATCCGCAGGCGGGTCAGCAGCACGTGGCCGCCGATCGCGGCCACCGCATAGATCCAGGCGACGGTCGGCAGGCCGAGGAAGGTTCCGTCGCCCAGGAAGGCCCAGACGGCGGAGTCCGGCAGGCTGCCAGCGATCTCGGTCGAGTACTGCATGCTCAGGATCTCGTAGATCGACCGGAAGATGATCAGCGTGATGAGCGTCGTGAGGAAGGCGCGCAGCCGCAGGTAGCCGATGAGCAGCCCGTTGACGGCACCGAGCAGCGCACCGCAGACGAGCGTGCCCAGCACCGCGAGGCCGACCGGCCACTTCAGCACATGCATCAGCAGCAGCGCGCAGAAGTTCGTCAGGGCGAACATCGAACCGACCGACAGGTCGATGCCGCCGACGATCATCACCAGCGCCATGCCGAGCACCACGAGGCCGATCTCGCCGGCCTGGCGCAAGGTGTCCGCGAGCACGCCGGGCGTATAGAAGTTGCCGATCAGGCGGCCCGATGCAAAGACCACCGCGATCAGCAGCAGCACCGGGATGGCCGTCTCGGTCCAGCGCTTGGACAGGATCTCGCCGACCCAGTGGTCCGGCCAGAAACGGTAGCGCAGGCGCGTCAGTGTTTCGGTCATGGCGACAGCGAGGCCCGGCCCGTTACTTGGCCGCGGTCAGCTTCCAGCAGGTGCCCTCGGCCGACGCGTTCTCCTTGGTGATCGGAATCAGCGTGGTGTAGATGTTCTGCTTGGCGGCGCCGGGCTTGATGCCGTTCTGCACCAGCCACTTGATCATGGCGGCCATGTTGCTGGCCTGCGTCGGCACGTCGTAGCTGATGTCCGAATCGAAGGCGCCGGCCTTGACCTGGTCGCATGCGCCTTTCTGCTCGCCACCGCCGGAAGTCGCCAGGAAGACCTTGCCGGTCAGGCCCGCTTCCTTCACCGCCGCTGCCGTGCCGATGTCCATGCCGTCCCAGAAGCCGATGATCCCGCAGAGATCCGGGTTCTGCTTGAGCACGGTCTGCGTCAGCGCCTTGGCCTTTGCGGCATCCCAGTCCGCGGCCTGGTTCGAAACGACCTTGACTTCCGGATGCTTGGCCAGCACGTTCTCGACCCCCTTGAGCGTGTAGGCGCTGGT
>CAIQMJ010000583.1 GCA_903872875.1 uncultured Variovorax sp. | reverse complement strand
GCGGTCGGCCTTGCAACCGCTGGTCGCCGAGAACCGCGCCGCGCTTGCGCCGACCGGATCGGCCGGCCGCGCCTTGCTCGCGTACCGGGATGCATGGCGCGAGCTTCAGTCCAGGTTGGACGTCGTCGACGGGCTGGCCCGTCCGACCGCACCGCTGCAAGGCCCGGCCGACGCCGACGGCGCCCTGGCGCGCATGCAGGGCACGCTCGCCGGCTGGCAGAGCGCGAAGCACCTGCTGCAGCCGTGGTGCCACTGGCGAAGCGTCCGTGATCTGGCGATCACGCAGGGACTGCAGGGACTGGTGTCGGTCATCGAATCCGGCGTGGTCCCGCTCGGCGAGGTGGAGTCGCATTTCGAGTTCAGCTATCGCAACTGGTGGGTCAAGCGGACGATCGACAACGACCCGGTGCTGCGCGGCTTCTCGAGTGCGGACCACGAACGCAAGATCCGCGAGTTCAGGTCGGCCGACCAGCGCTTTCAGAAGCTCACGGAGAGCTACCTCGCCGCCCTGCTCTCGGGCCGCGTGCCCGCCGCGTCCGGCGCCATCGTCAGCGCGGACAGCGAACTCGGCCGCCTGCGCCGCGAGCGGCAGAAGCAGCGCGGCCACATGCCCGTGCGGCAACTCGTGCAGTCGCTGCCCACGCTGCTGCCGAAGCTCAAACCCTGCCTGCTGATGTCGCCGCTGTCCGTCTCCCAGTACCTGGACGCGGGCTATGCGCAGTTCGACCTGGTCGTGTTCGACGAGGCCTCGCAGATACCGGTGTGGGACGCCGTCGGCGTCATCGCGCGCGGCAAGCAACTCGCTGTCGTCGGCGACCCGAAGCAACTGCCACCGACCAACTTCTTCAACAAGTCGTCCGACCCGGAAGAAGGCGGTGCGGGTGACGAGCAGGTCGAGGACCTCGAAAGCATCCTGGACGAATGCCTTGGCGCGGGCATGAACCGGCTGAGCCTGCAATGGCACTACCGCAGCCGGCACGAGAGCCTCATCACCTTCAGCAACGTCACCTACTACGGCTCGGAACTGGTGACCTTTCCGTCGCCGGTCACTGACGACATCGCGGTCCGCTTCGAACGGGTGCACGGCGTGTACGACCGTGGCGCGACGCGAACGAACCGCGCCGAAGCCGAGGCCATCGTCAACGGCATCGAGGCGCACTACGTGAACCCCGCCAAGGCGCGGCTCACGCTCGGCGTCGTGACCTTCAACCAGACGCAGCAAGCCTTGATCGAGACGTTGCTCGACGCACGACGCCGGACCCACCAGGAACTGGACCGCGCGATCGCGGCGCACACGCACGAAAAGTTGTTCATCAAGAATCTCGAGAACGTGCAAGGCGACGAGCGCGACGTGATCTTCTTCTCGATCACCTATGGCCCCGATGCCAGCGGCAAGCTGACCATGAACTTTGGGCCGCTGAATGGGCAAGGCGGACACCGGCGGCTGAACGTGGCCATCTCCCGCGCGCGGGAGTCCGTCGTCATCTACAGCACGCTGATGCCGGAACAGATCGACCTGGCGCGCGTGCGAGCGGCCGGCGTGCGCGACCTGAAGCACTACCTGGAGTTCGCGATCCGCGGTGCACGGGCGCTCGCCCAACAGAGTTCGCCGACCGGACTCGACCCGGACAGCCCGTTCGAGGTCGCCGTCATCCAGGTGCTTCGCGACAGGGGTTGGGTGGTGCATCCGCAGGTCGGCTGCTCGGGCTATCGCATCGACCTCGCAGTTGTTGATCCGCGTGCGCCGGGTCGCTATCTGGTTGGCATTGAATGCGATGGTCGTGCGTACCACTCCGGTGCCACGGCACGGGATCGGGACCGGCTGCGTCAGCACGTGCTGGAAAGCCTGGGGTGGAAGATCCACCGAATCTGGTCGACGGACTGGTGGCTGAATCCGGCGGGGGAGATTGAGAAGATCAGCAGGATGCTTGCTGGGCTGTTGGAGGGGTCGGTGGATGAGGTGGAGGAAGCTGATGAGGCGGACGCGGCGGGAGTCGTCGATGTCGACTCGTTGCACACACCTCAGCTGGCCGAGTCGGTCTTACCGACACAGTCGCGTTCATCCGAAACGGAATCGCTTGAGGACTCGGGGTCGGCTGCGGTCATTGAGTCCGACACGCCGGTCAGGATCGCTTCATTGCAGTCTCCCGGCGCTGTGACGCCAAATGCGGCCAGTCCGGCCTACACGACTGCCGCATTGCCGGCCAATGCATCAGCTTCGTTTTATGAGATGCGCAGCAATCGGACGCTGTCCGAGCAATTGCAGGCGGTGGGGAATGTGGAAGGTCCGCTGCCTGAGTCCATCCTCTTCCGGAAGGTCGCGCGCGCCTGGGGCCTGGAACGCCTGGGGCCGCGCGTCGTGGACCGACTGCGCAGCCTCGTGCCTCACACGACGCCCCGCACGACCGAGGCACATGAGACGTTCTATTGGCCGGAGCATGCGGATCCGGCGACGTTCGATGGGTTCCGGATTGCGCATGGCGGCGAGGAGTCGAAGCGGCATGTGGACGACGTCTGCCGAGAAGAATTGGCGAATCTGATCCTGCATGTTCTCGACCAAGCTGGCTCTGCACCGCGGCAGGACGTGGCGCGCGCGGTGTGTCGGTTGGTGGGGATGAATCGGATGACTGGGGAAGCGGAAAGGCGGGTGGGTGGGGTTGTTGATGGGTTGACGTTGAAGGGTTTGTTGATTGACGAGGGTGGGAGAGTACGAAGCGGGGCGGCCAGGCGTCGGTTCGAATAGCCTTTGGCGCGCAAAGTCTGAGATCGTCCGGGGGGTGTCCCTCAGTCCCTAAGCTTGTCCTTCGCTGCACGGACATCTTCCCGCTCCGCATCCGCCTCCCAGCTCTTGGCTAGGTCCAACAGCATTGCCATGGTCCGCGGGTATCCCGAAGCGACCTCAGCCCACTTTCGCGTCGTTTCCGCGAAGGCGCGCTCCTGCCCGCCGCCCTCGCCGATTGACTTGGTAAACACCCCACGCATGTTTTGCCGCTCGATGCGAACGCCAGTCTCCATGTCCTCGCTCGCGACCTTCTCGATGACCGCCCGTATCGCGCGATGAGGCCATCCTCCGTCGACCGGGTCCATCGGAGAGTGAGCAAGCACGTGGCCCAAGTACTGTTCGCCAATTCGAAGCCGATCCGCCTCAGCGACGAGCTTCTGGACTTCGAGGCTCCACCCGGTGGCCTGGCCCTCGTCCACATCGTCCCCCGTTTGCCCAGGCGCAGTCTTAATGCTGCTCAGCAGCCGATAAGCTGAGGACGCGCGACGCCGGTCAAGCTCGCTCAGCTCGGGCGTTTCACCGGAAGCAGGCTTGAAGACGAGCTTGATGATGTCCACGAACAGCTGTGGCTGTTGGAGGATTAGACGGTGCAGCTTGAGCGGTTCCTTCCGTTCGTCGAGCAGCGGCAGGTAGGCATGTTCTTTCGCCGCAATCTGCTCGCCCGTCACGTCCGAGCGACCGTCTAGCGCCTTGAACACGGCCTCGACGTAGTACGTCGTCATAGTCGTGTTCTCGGGCCGCGCCTCGTTGATCTCAGGGATGGCCTGCTCGAGGATCTGGAGCAGCGTCGCGGTGTCGACTTCGCCCAGCCGGTAGTGCGCCGCAGCCATCGCGGCCATGGCCCGTCCCGCCGCGATGTAGCGCTCCAGCGCGTACTTCAAATCCTCGGCCGAGCCCTTGAGGCCAAAGGGATGCTTCTGGTCCCAGTAGGCCGCAGCCACCTCGCTGCCGAAGCCGTCGACGAGTGCCCAAGAACTGGCGCCGTCGGGGAGATGAAGCAGCAGTTGCGCCAGCGTTCTCGGGGTCCATCCTTTCTCGCTGGCGGTGTCGATGAGAATTTGGCGCCAGGCATCAGGGTCACTCTCAAGCCGCCACGCTGACACTGAGGACGCGAGGTTGATGAGGTCGGGAGTTCCAATTGCCATTGCTCGGATGATGAGTTCCTCGCTGTCCTCAAGGCTCAGCGCGACCTTTTCCAGCGCTGGAATCATGAGGTACGGGACCTTCACCTTCTGTGCTAGCTCCACCACAGCCGCGACGCCTCCGAAGCTCATGACGGTGCTTACGGCCCGCTCGCGCGCCGTATCGACAGCTTTGTCGTCGCCGTCCCGAACACCGTTGATGTAAGGCATCCAGTCGTCGAAGAGATTGGTGTTGAGGTGAAG
>CAIQMJ010000582.1 GCA_903872875.1 uncultured Variovorax sp. | reverse complement strand
ACTTGGCGCGCCTAGCGCGTGCGTTGCAGGTGCAACCTTACATGTTGCTCAAGCCGGCCGGAGACTGAATGCAGGAGCCCGCCAGCGGAAAGAACAATCGTCACAAAAAGCTAGCGCTCAGTAGAGACTAGCTCAGACATTTCAAGCCATTGCCGATTGTGCGACAGCAGCGGCTTATCAGCAGGCTTGGCCGCGTGGGGCGGCATTGTCAAGCCAAAGCGCTAAATCGGTCGTGGCCACTCGGATTGAAAATCCGCGTGTCGGTGGTTCGATTCCGCCCCAGGCCACCAAATTTTCCCTTTAGGATCAAGTAGATAGCCCAGCCTTCGCAGGTTGGGCTTTTTGCTTTCTGGCGGCGTGTAGGCACCATGTAGGCAAACTGGATCAACGCAAAGCAACGCGTTTCCACGGAGCAAGGCGAACAAGCACTGCCATCGGGCCTACAAGGTGGCCGAGCGAGCTCGGAAGCGTCGAGTGATACGGCGGATGAAAATCGAGATTTCGCTGCTCATTTGAATCTTGGCGGCAATCACTGGGTCAGGGGCTGCTATGGGGCGTGGGTTCCACTCATGGCAGGTTGGCCCGCGGTGACGACTTGCGTGTCTGCTTAGGATCGGCTCACGTTTGATGAGGCCTTTCAGAGCGTTTCGGCACACCCCACCTTTGATGTGGTCAGCGAGGGCGAGCGAGGGCCTGGGGAAGTGTGCTGGCTAGTGAGTGCTCCTTCAAGCATGTTGGTTGGAGGCACGGCGACCGGAACATCGAGTCTTCGCGGCCCATGTGCCACACTAGCAAATAAATCTTGAACATCTCCCCGGCCATCTGTTCACCTGAAATGAAGCGTTGCGTCGTTGATATCCGCCGCTCTGAGGATCGCAATCGCCTTGCCGTTGGAAGAGGCTGGCCTTCGGGTTGGCCTCGCTCAATTTGGCTCGGCGTAGAGCCGGTGGCGCGGCATGGCTGACTACAAGGACAATCTGAATTCGGCGAAGGCGCTGATTTGGCGCATCGTGCATCGCGATAACCTGCCATGGATTCTGGACAACGGCTTGCACTGCGGCAATGGTGGCGTGCAGGCTCCTGCTTGGGTAAGCATCGGAAATCAGGAACTGATCGACAAGCGTGCCAACCACCCTGTGCGACTACCGCCGGGTGGATTTCTGAACGACTACGTGCCGTTCTACTTCACGCCGTTCTCGCCGATGCTGCGCAACATTCACACCGGGTGGGGCGGTATCCGGAAGCGCGCCAACGAGGAGATCACAATTCTCGTTTCCAGTCTGCATCACGTTGCCGCGCAAGGGTGGCCTTTCTTGTTTACTGACAGCCACGCCTACTATCAATGGGCGAACTTCTATTCTGATTTGGCTGATCTGGATAAAATTGACTGGCCCATCCTTCAGGCTCGCGATTTCCGGCGAGATCCAGAGGATCCGGCTAAGTTCGAGCGTTACCAAGCCGAGGCTCTGATTCATCGGCACTTGCCGGTTTCTGGTCTGCGCGGCATCGTGTGCTACACGCAGGAGATGAAGTTGAATATTGAGAAGCAACTTCAGGAGCGTCGCTTGCAACTGCCGGTGTACGCTCGCCGAGGGTGGTATTTCGAATGATCACGTTCACGCAAGGCAATCTGTTGGAGGCTCGCGCCGAGGCGCTGGTCAATACCGTCAACACCGTTGGTGTGATGGGCAAGGGCATCGCGTTGATGTTCAAGGAGCGCTTTGCCGAAAACTTCCGTCGCTACGCCGCCGCCTGCAAGGCCAAGGAAATACGTACGGGCAAGATGTTCGTCACCGAGGTCAACGAACTGGACGGCCCGCGCTGGATCGTCAACTTCCCCACCAAGCAGCACTGGCGCGGTGACTCGCGCATGGAGTGGATCACTGATGGACTGCAGGATCTGCGCCGCTTTCTGATCGAGAGCAAGGTCAAATCCATCGCCATCCCACCGCTGGGGGCCGGCAATGGTGGATTGGACTGGAATGACGTTCGTCCGCAGATCGAGGCTGCGCTCGCCGATTTGGACACCGAGATCTTGGTGTTCGAACCGACCCAGAAGTACCAGAACGTGGCCAAGCGTACCGGCGTCGAGAAGCTGACCCCGGCCCGTGCCCTCATCGCCGAACTGGTGCGCCGCTACTGGGTGCTCGGCATGGAGTGCAGCCTGCTGGAGATTCAGAAGCTGGCGTGGTTTCTTGAGCGCAGCATCGAGCGCGCGGGCCAGAAACCGCTGGATTTGCGCTTCGCATCGCACAAGTATGGCCCCTACGCTGATCGGCTTCGCCATCTGTTGGAAGGCCTGGATGGCAGCTATCTGCACTGCGACAAGCGAATCGGCGATGCGGACCCGTTGGATGTCATTTGGTTCGACGATGAGCGCAAGGCCTTTGTCCAAGCCTATCTGAAGGTCGAGGCCAAGGAGTACGCGTCGGCCTTAGAGGCCACTGCAGCTTTGATCGATGGTTTTGAATCGCCTTTCGGCATGGAGTTGCTGGCCACGGTGGACTGGTTGTTAGCAAAGGAGAACGTGGCGCCAACAGTCCCTAGTGTGCGAGAAGGACTGCGCCACTGGCGTGGTGGCCCTGATGCAGCCATCCGCAAGAACAAGCTGTTCGACGACCGCGCCTTGGGTATCGCTCTAGAACGGTTGGCACCTGGCCAACCGCCGGCACTGAACGCTTAACCTTATGTCATGGCGGCCAATCTGGTTGCCGGCGGACGTTCGTTCTTGGTCGCATAAAGCCGCTGTCCGTTCAGGATGCATTTTTTGTGCTGCGTCGAGAGTGCGAAACTTCAATCTATAAGTCTTCTCACGATGAAAGCCTCTTGAGATGACGAAGATGTCGCACATGTACAGCCATCAGATCGATTTCGTCCAGGGTTCAATCGGGCTGGAGCCGAGTTGAGCATGGATCTCGCCCGTCTTCGCGACATACTCGCGCCACTTGTTGAGAGTCTCAAAGATGCAGGTACCCATACGATGCTTCCGACTCTTTGTGAGGGGCTGGGCTTACCGCATCCGGATCCTGAGGGCTCGAAGCGGGAACGATTGATGGCGAGCTTTAGTGCGCTTCCTGACGCAGACCTACCCGGCACCGCACAACGCTTCCTGAAACGGTATCCGCCTTCAGCTGCGACACGCAACGTCATCCAAGACGTTCTTTGGGCCGACTCTGCATGCCCTGAGATTCCTAAACGGTTCCGTCGCGAAGTGGCGCAGGCTGTAGATATCGAAGATCTCTTTGAGGATGCTCAGAAGTTCGATGCATTACTGGATCAGCTATGGATCTTGGATACCGATCCGTGGGCCGGTATTTTCCGCAACAACAGGACGAACCTTCGGCAAGAAATCCAGCAGCATGTACACAACAACCGGAGAGATTGGTCCACCGAACTTCTCTTCGAAAAGCTGGGTGCGTACACAGCATCAACCGGGCGCTTCGCCCGTTTCCTCGAAGGTCTCGCCTCGTCTGATGTCCGCCCCGACGAAGCTGCACAACGTCGATTCGTCGCGATCGTCAACCCACCGCTGCGAAGCTGCGGTGTTGAGCTCATAGAAAGCGATACAGATGGTGGCTATCCCGTTTTCAGCGTGGTTGCCACACATACCGCGGCCGCTGGACGTCCAAAGAACCTGATCTTTGCTTCATCGATCAAGCCAGATCTTCGGTTTCGAGATGCGATGAACAACGACGTTGAGATTGTCACCAATGCCGACAAAGTGCTTGTCTATGACCGTCCCATTGGCATTGACGGTCTTCTTTGGAGCGATTTGCAATCGTGGTGGAGTGAGACTGCGGGGATTGCTGATGCAGATGCAGCGAAGAAGAGCCTTTACCGGCGGCTGCGGATTAGTCTGCCTTCCAATTCGCCACCGCAATATGCACTGTTCAACTCGTTCTATAGCGGCTTTGGAAGTGCGGTCCCTGAGTTGACCGCGCTGCTGCCCGAGGTGTGGCTGCACTGGGACCCGCGTACGGTCAAGGAGCGCGGCCGTGACGCGCTTCTGCGATTCAGAATGGACTTCTTATTGCTCTTGCCCCAAGGAGTCCGTATCGTCATCGAGGTAGATGGCAAGCACCACTATGCTGACGACGCAGGTCGGGCCGATGTTGTCCGGTATGCACAAATGGTGGCTGCTGACCGCGAACTGAAACTGGCGGGCTATCAGATCTTTCGATTTGGCGCTCACGAACTGCTTGGAGAATCGGCAGGAGCGTTGGTCAAGACGTTTTTCGAGTCTCTTTTCAAGAGGTACGGGATTCCTGTAAGCTACCGTCCATGAATCTAGATGCGGATCCAGCGCGCCGCGATTGTCATGAGCTTGGTGCAATCGATCAGGCTCCATGGTCACGATCCGTGAACCTATCTGTGAAGGACGTTCTCACGCGCCAGCCGCTTGCAACTGAACCACCGTATCGACGAGCTGCTTCTGCGTAAATGGCAGCGCAGATCAGCGGCAGAGATGTTCAGCGAATGCGTTGCATTGACCGGCTGAGTCCGCGTTTCAGCGCCGATCGATCTTACAGACTGATTGCCGCAATGCAGACTTTCTTCAGCCCTGCGACAGAGTACGTTTCGTACATCTTTCTCAACGTATGCGTCCAGCCAAGTCATCTTGACCGGTTGCACCCAAGCTAAATGGACTGCTCCTGGAGCCATCGCTGGAGATACTCGCTCGCGAACACTCTGGCGTCCTCGACCAGCTCGAAGTCTCCTGGTTCAGGGGCAGGCCCATGACCGCGGAGGTAAGCGAGGAGCTTCAGGTGCAGGTGCCACTCAGTCTCACGGGCGAGGCTCTCCATCTGTTCCCACAACTGCAGCGATGGCGATGTGAGGTGAGCGTCCAGTCCAACCATCTTGAAAGCCTGCTCGGAGCATAGGAGCCTAGTCCCCATCAACAACTCTTGGTGGACACGTGAGCACTATCCCCGATCAGCAAGCCGGCACACGCCGGCGACGTCGCATTCACAGCGACGAATTCAAGGCAAACGCCGTGGCCAGCTGCATGCAGCCGGGCATGTCGATGGCGGCGGTGGCAATGGCCCAAGGCGTCAACGCGAATCTGCTGCGCCGATGGGTTCGCGACGCAGAGATGAACTCGGGAACCACCGTCGTCAGCGCGACCACCGCCGAGGCCCCGAAGGCGCAAGAAGCCAAGACAGTGTTCGTCCCGGTCAGCTTGCCGCCACCGGTGCAGCCGGCTCATGTCCCGGACGTTCGCATCGAGCTGCGGCGTGGGCCGATAGCGGTTACCGTGACTTGGCCGGCGAGTGCCGCCAGCGACTGCGCGGTCTGGATGCGCGAGCTGCTTCGATGATCCGCATCGACGCGATGTGGCTGGCCGCAGACCCTATCGACATGCGCGCCGGCGCCGAGCGCCTGTTGGCGCGCGTTGTGCAAGTCTTCGGCGCAGCGCAGGCGCACCATGGCTACCTGTTCGCGAACGCCCGCGGCACGCGTGTCAAGCTGCTGGTGCACGACGGCTTCGGCGTGTGGTGCGCGGCGCGCCGGCTCAACGCGGGGCGCTTCGTCTGGCCGGGCACGACCCACGCGACGCCCTTGCTGTCGCTCACACCTGCGCAGTTCGACGCCTTGGTCCTGGGCCTGCCGTGGCAGCGGCTTGCCGAGCTGAGCGTCATCACGCGAGCCTGAGGAGCCGGCGCCAACGCCACCTGCCCATGCGTTGACGGGAGATGTGCCGAGGTTGGCAACGGCGTGCACTGGCATCATTCAACGCATGCTTGGTGCGCGTGATCTTCCTGCCGCGAATCCTTCGGGACTGTCCGCCGAGACAGCTGCGCTGGTTGCTCAGCTGCTCCAGCGGGTGCAAGACCAGGAGCAGCAGCTGGCCGAGCATGGCCGTGTCCTTGCGCAGCGCGACCAGGCTCTTGCCGAGCGCGACGCGCTGCTGCAGCGCAAGGACCGCGAGATCGCACTGCGCGAGGCCAAGATCGAGAAGATCACCTTCGAGCTGGCCAGGCTCAAGCGCTGGAAGTTCCGCGCCAAGTCCGAGGCCATGAATGCCGAGCAGCGCCGCCTGTTCGAGGAGACGCTGGCCGAGGACGAGGCGGGCCTGCGCGAGCAGCTGGAGCGGCTTCGGCGTGAAGCCGCCGCGGCCGCAGCCGGCACGGCTGCCTCGGACACAACGACCAAGGCGCCCCCGCGCCGGCCGCGCCGCAACCCGTTCCCCGATCACTTGCGCCGTGTCGAACACCACCACGAGCCCGAGCGCACCGACTGCCTGGAACCCGGCTGCGGGCGCCCGATGACGCGCATCGGCGAGGAGT
>CAIQMJ010000581.1 GCA_903872875.1 uncultured Variovorax sp. | reverse complement strand
TCATCCTGTCGTTCGTGAACCTGCCGCTGTCGATGTTCCTCGCCACGCCGGATTCGGCGACGCTGCCGATGGTCATGTTCTCGTATATCGAGTCGAACCTCACCCCGTTCATCGCAGCCGTCGCGTCGCTGCTGGCGATCACGGCCGGGCTCGTGACCTTCTTCATCGAAGGCGTGCTTCGCATCCGACTGTTCGCCTGACTTCGCGCTCCTTCAGATGACCCAACTCACGCTCGACAAGATCACCAAGCGCTTCAATGACGTTCACGCCATCGACGCGGTATCGCTGACGGTGGCGCATGGCGAGCTGATGTGCCTGCTCGGCCCGAGCGGCTGCGGCAAGACCACCACGCTGCGCGCGATCGCCGGCTTCGAAAGCCTGGACGCGGGTGCCGTGCGGATCGATGGCGTCGACATCACGGCCATGCCGCCCGAGCAACGCAACATCGGCATCGTGTTCCAGAGCTACGCGCTGTTTCCGCACATGACCGTGGGCGAGAACATCGCATTCGGCCTGAAGATGCGGCGCCGGTCGGCGAGCGAGATCAGGACCGCGGTCGCCGAAGCCCTGCGTCTGGTCCGTCTGGGCGATGTGGCCGCGCGGCTGCCGCATCAGTTGAGCGGTGGCCAGCAGCAGCGCGTGGCGTTGGCACGCGCCATTGCGATCCGGCCCCAGCTGCTGTTGCTGGATGAGCCGCTGTCCAACCTCGACGCCAAGCTGCGCGACGAGATGCGGGAGGAGATCCGCCGCGTGCAGCGGGAGGTCGGCATCACCGCGATCATGGTGACGCACGACCAGAGCGAAGCGCTGTCGATGGCCGATCGCATGGCCGTCATGTCGTCCGGCCGGATCGTACAGGTCGACACGCCGGCAGCCATCTATCGCCGGCCGACGCATCCTTTCGTCGCGGGCTTCATCGGGCAGGCCAATCTGCTGCCCGGCCGCGTCGTGGCCTGTGACGGCGGCATGGCCACCGTGGCGACTGCGGCCGGTTCGTTGCGGGGCGTGGCGGTGGTCCCGCCGACCGTCGGCAGCGCGGTCGTGTGCGTCGTGAAGACCGAGCATGTGTCGTTGGCCGCAACGCCAGGCGAGGGACCGGGGCCGCGCCTTCCCGTGAGGGTGGATGCGCGCAGCTTCCTCGGCCCGACCGTGGTCTACACCTGCGAGTCCGGCGCCGTACGCATCATCGCGGCGCTGCCGCACCGGTCCGACCGGCTGCTCGAGCTCGGCACGCGCGCATGGGCCAGTTGGGAAGCACAGGACTGCCTGGTGCTGGAGGCTGAGTGATCTCGGCCACCGGCGTTCGCTACTTCGCCGAGGTGACCCGGCGTGGATCGTTCCGGGCGGCTGCCGAGCACCTGGCCGTGGCCGCATCCGCCATCAGTCGCCAGGTCGCGCTGCTCGAAGAGCAGCTCGGTGCGCCGCTCTTCGAGCGCAGCCGCGGCCGTTCGGCGTTGCGGCTCACCGCCGCCGGCGAGATCCTGATGCAATACGCGCGCAGCGTGGACAACGAGATGCAGCGCGTGCAGTCCGAGATCGAGGCGCTGCGCGGACTGCGAAAGGGCCATGTGCGTGTCGGCATCCCCGAATCGTTCACGCGCGATTTCTTTCCGGCGTTCCTCGCGGGCTTCAGCCGCCAGTTCCCGCGGATCACCTTTCAGGTCGAGATGGCAGGCACGCCGCGCCTGCTCGACCTGGTGGTCGCGGGCGAACTCGACGCGACACTCAGCTTCAACCCGCCGCCGATGGCCGACATCAAGCACGTCTTCGAACGGACGTTGCCGACCTGTGTGCTGGTACCGCGCGGCCATCCACTCGCCGAACGCCCGTCGGTGCGGCTGTCCGACTGTGCCGAATACGGCATGGCGCTCCCCGATCTGGCGACGAGCGCCAAGCGCGTCTACGACGAGATGTTCGCCAAGGCCAAGATCCGGCCGCACGCGCTGCTGGTGAGCAACTCCTACGAGTTGCTGCGCGGCGCGGCGATGCATGGCATGGGCATCGCCATCCTCAATCCGCACCTGAACGAGAAGAACAGCGCGCGAGCGACCTACCGCTATGTGCCGATCCGCGACCCGCGCGTCAAGCCCCAGCGCTTCACCGTCAGCGTGCAACACGGTCGCAGCCTGCCGATCGCGGCAGCCACTTTCGTCGACAGCCTGGTGCAGGCGTTGGCGGAGGATGACAAGCCTTGACCGAGAGATGATTCCAAGGACATTCAACATGCTCGAACAGCCCCGATCCGCTTCGCCGAGCGAAGTGCCCATGCTCGATCTCGGTCCCTGGCTGGCCGGCGGAGCGCCCGACGCGCTGGTGGCCGAGATTCGTGCGGCCTGCCTGAACACGGGCTTCTTCTACGTCACGGGCCATGGCGTTCCGGCCCAGGTGGTGAGCGACGTGTTCGACGCGACGCGCCGCTACTTCGACCTGCCCATGGAGGTGCGCCTGGAAGACAGGCTGGACGACCGTTTCCGCCGGGGCTTCATGCCGCAGGGGATCAACAGGCACCCGGGCTATGAGGCCGACCTGAAGGAAAGCTATGAGTTCGGGCTCGATCTCCCGCTGACCGATCCGGACGTCGCGGCCGGGCGGCCGCTGCACGGACCGAACCGCTGGCCCCGGTCTGCGCCCTGGCTCCAGCCCGCCGCCGAGGCGCATTTCGAACAGACGCTGGGCTTAGGCCGCAACATCCTCCGGCTGCTCGCCCTCGCGCTCGACCAGGACGAGGGCTTCTTCCTGCAGTGGTGCCGCAAGCCGATGGCCCAGTCACGCCTGTTCCACTATCCGCCGCAGCCGCCGGCTGTCGAGCGCGCGCTGGGCGTGGCACCGCATACCGACTACGGCATGGTGACCATCCTGACGCAGGATCCGATCGGCGGGCTCGAACTCCAGAAGCGCGACGGCGAATGGATCGGCGCGCCTTACATCGAGGGCACCTTCGTCGTGAACCTCGGCGACATGTGGAAGGTCTGGACCAACGACCTGTTCGTCTCGAACCTGCATCGGGTCGTCAATCGGACGGGGCGCGAGCGCTATTCGATTCCCATGTTCCTGAATCTCGACTACGACGCACCGGTCGCATGCCTGCCCAATTGCAAGTCTGCCGACAATCCACCGCGCCATGCGCCGATCAAGGCAGGCGACTACCTTGTTCGGCGCTTTTCCGAAGTGCAGCAATATCGCGCCTGACCGCGCGTCCGGCCCGCATGCCATTGTTTCTGCAGCCGAAACTCAGTAGTACCGCGACAGGCCAGGCCTGCTCTCGCGAGACTTCCATAATTCCCGGGCCCATCTGCCCTCGAGGAAACCATCCGTGTCCAGCATCATCAGCAAACCCAACGTCAGCCTCTCTCCAATTTCCACGGAGCTCGGCGATGAGCCCAATGCACTGGGCCTTCTTCAGCGACTGAAGTGGCGCTATGCGACCAAGAAGATGGACGCCGCCCGCACGGTCTCCACCGAAAAGGTCGAGCGCATCGTCGAGGCGGCGCGCCTGGCTCCCACATCGAGCGGGCTGCAGCCGTTTGAGATCGTCGTGGTGACCAACTCCGAGGTCCGCGAAAAGATCAAGGCCATCGCGTGGAACCAGGGGCAGGTCACGGACTGCTCGCATCTGCTGGTCTTCGCCGCCTGGGACGACTACACGGCCGACCGCATCAATGCGATGTTCGACCTGACCAACGAGATTCGCGGCTTCAAGAACGAGGGTTGGGAGAACTACCGTGCGATGTTGCTCAACAGCTATCCGCAGCGCGGCGCCGAAGTCAATTTCGCGCACGCCGCCAGGCAGGCCTACATCGGGCTTGGCGCGGCCTTGATTGCAGCCGCCCATGAGGAAGTGGACAGCGTCCCGATGGAAGGCTTCGACCCCGCAGCGCTGGACGAGATCCTCGGCCTGCGAGCGCGCGGCCTGCGCAGCGTCGCACTCCTGCCGCTGGGATATCGCGACGCCGGCGGAGATTGGCTGGTCGACCTTGAAAAGGTCCGCCGCCCGCTCGACCAGTTCGTCACCGAGGTCTGAAGAACCGGCGATTCGTCCCTGAGCCGGTCCGCGCGATGCTCAGACCCTGGTGAGCGCCCGCAGGGCCACATCCATGTGGGCCTGCATAGACGCCCCGGCGCCGGCCACATCGCCCTCGCAGATCCGCGCAACCAGTTCGGCATGTCCGTCCTGGACCTGCTGCAGGCTCTCGTCGGTCTTGCGTCGTTCCATGCCCTGCCGGGACAGGGATTCGAGTGACGCACGAATCGAACCGATCATCTGCCATAGCAACGGGTTGCCGCTGGCCCGGGCAATCTCGACATGGAGGTCGGTGTCCAGCGCGGCATAGGCCGCCGGGTCGCGCAGGCATGTCTGCATGCGAACGATGAGCGCCGACATGCGTTCAGTCTGCGCGGGCAGGCGCCGGGCTGCGGCGAGCATCGCGGCGCGCCCCTCCAAGGCGGCGCGGACATCCATCAGTTCCTCGGTGGAGTTGTCGAGCACCTGCAGCGCGCGCGAGAAATAGATCCCCAGCGCAGTCACGTCGAGGTCCCGCCGAACGGTGGGGCTCTTGCCGTTGGCAATGTCGACGACACCCATTCCCTTGAGGGTGCGGAGCGCTTCCCGTACGACGGGCCTGCTGACGCCGAGCGTTTCCGCCAGGCGTCCTTCTCCGGGGAGGGGCGCCCCGGGTGCCAGCCGCTCCTGCTCGATGTACTTCAGCAGGCTCTGCACGGCCTGCTCCGCGAGCGAAACGCGTTCGAGTGAGGTGAGGACGAATGGATGTGCAGTCATCGATACGAAGAGCAATAGTGACGACCTATCATATAGGGTGAAAGGTTGAGCGAGTTCAAGCACAGCGGTTCAATTCGTCCACCGATCCGAACGAGAGACCTGCATGTGGAAAGATGACGACGAGCTGTTCCAGCTCATGAAGACCCGCCTGTTCCCCGCCGTGGTGGGCGATATCCTGGACACCATGGGACTGATGCGTCAGTTCCTGCCGCCCGGCATCCGGCCCGTGGCGCGGTCGATGGTGATCGCGGGACGGGCGATGCCCGTGCTCGAGACCAACTGCTTCGCACGCATCGAGCCCGAAGGCAAGACGCCCCTGAGCGGCAAGCCCTTCGGGCTGCTGTTCGAGGCACTCGACGACCTGAAGCCCAACGAGGTCTACGTGGCAACCGGCTGCGCGCCGCAATTCGCGCTCTGGGGGGGCTTGATGACCACCCGCGCGCAGCACCTGAAGGCCGCCGGCGCCGTGCTCGACGGCTATTCGCGCGACACGAACGAAGTGCTCGAACTCGGCTTGCCCGTGTTTTCGCTGGGTGGCTATTCGCAGGACCAGGGTCCGCGCGGCAAGGTGGTCGACTACCGTGTGCCGGTCGAGATCCAGGGCGTCCGGATTCGCCCGGGCGACATCGTCTTCGGCGATCAGGACGGCGTGCTCGTCGTGCCGCACGAGGCCGAGGTCGAGGCCTTCAGCCGCGCCCTGGAAAAGGCGAGCACCGAGAACGCCGTGCGCAAGGCCATCCAGAACGGCATGAGCACCGTCGAGGCCTTCGCCACTTTCGGCGTGATGTGAAGCGCGCTCTCGTCGACTGTTCGCATTCACGCTGACTGCCTCACATTTCCAGATTCACAAGGAGACATCCATGAGCCATTTCCATTCACCATCTCGCCGGCAACTGGTCGTGCTGGGCGTTGCCGCGGCATTCGGCGGCCTCTCCGGGATCGCGACCGCGCAGAACGTCGCCGACATCAGGAAGAAGGGCGAACTCACCGTCGGCATGCTGGTGGACTTCCCGCCTTACGGAACGACCAATGCGCAGAACCAGCCGGACGGCTACGACGCCGACGTGGCGCGCCTGCTGGCCAAGGACCTGGGCGTGAAGCTGAACATCGTGCCGGTCACCGGGCCGAACCGCATCCCGTTCCTGTTGACCAACAAGGTCGATCTGCTGGTCGCATCCCTGGCCATCACGCCCGAGCGGGCCAAACAGGTCGACTTCTCCGCGCCGTACGCGACAGCGTCCGTGATCCTGTACGGCGCCCGCAAGGTCGACATCAAGACGGCAGCCGATCTCAAGGGCAAGCGGATCGGCGTGGCGCGCGCCAGCGTCCAGGATGTGGCCCTGACGTCCATGTCGCCCGAGGGGACCGAGATCCGTCGCTTCGATGACGATGCCTCCGGCATGCAGGCGCTGATCTCCGGCCAGGTCGATGCGATCGGCTGCTCGACCACGGTTGCTGCGCAGATCGCCAAGCGCGTGCCCGCGGATACGTACGAAAAGAAGCTCACGATCCGCGAGCAGGTGATGGCCATTGCGTTCCGGCCGGGGCAGGTGGAATTGAAGAAGACGCTGGATGAATTCATTGCGCGCAACCGTGCCAATGGCGAACTCAACAAGCTCTATCAGAAGTGGCTGGGCGTGGACTTCCCGGTCGTCACCGGCGCCTGAGGCGAGCGCGCCGGCCGTCATCGGCCGGCGGGGCCTCGCCGAAGAACTTCTAGCCGTGCAAGCGTGTATTCTGCGGCGCTGCATTGACCAACCGAAGTTCGAGACACCATGAAACTGTCTGCGCTGGCCCTGGCGGCCGTTCTTTCCTTCTCCTCCGCGGTCCCCCAGGCTTGGGCGCAGGCCAAGCCGAGGCATGACGAGTTCTTCTGGCTCGGCCAGATCAACAAGGCCACCGCGGTCATCAATACGGACGAGGGCCTGCTCGACAAGTCGATGACGCCGCTGGTCTATGCCGGCATCACGAAGGTGCTGGCGGACGGCGACAAGCCTGGCGGCAAGCGTCCCAGCAACGTCATCACCTTCGAGCCGCTGCTGATCGAAGCCGCCGGGCCGCAGGTCACACTGCTGCACGCAGGCCGCTCCAGCCAGGACATGCTGGCCACGCTGCGCTCGGCCATCCTGCGCGACGACATGCTGAGCCTGGCCGACCAGCTCAACAAGACAACCGGCACCATGGTCAGGCTGGCGGACAGGTACAAGGACGCCGTCGTCCCCAACTACACCAACGGCGTGGCGGCACAACCCAACAGCTACGGGCACTATCTGCTGGGCATCGCCGCCGGCCTGGACCGCGACGCCCAGCGCATCCGCGAGTTCTATGTGCGCCTCGACCGGTCCTCCATGGGCACGACGGTGCTCAACGGAACCAGCTGGCCCTTGAACCGCAAGCGCATGGCCGACTATCTGGGCTTCGCCGCCACGGTGGACAACGCCTACGACGCGTCGCAGATCTCGTCCGTGGACGAGCCGGTGGAGGCGGGCGCCATCGTCATGGCCATCGCGCTGCATGCCGGCAGCTTCATCGAGGACGTGATGGCGCAGTACTCGCAGGCGCGGCCCTGGATCCTGCTGCAGGAG
>CAIQMJ010000580.1 GCA_903872875.1 uncultured Variovorax sp. | reverse complement strand
GCGGCATGTCGCCGATTTCGTCAAGCAGCAGCGTGCCGCCGTCGGCTTGCTGGAACAGCCCCTTGTGATTGGCCACGGCGTCGGTGAAGGCGCCCTTCATGTGGCCGAACAGTTCGGATTCGAGCAGCGCTTCGGGAATGGCGCCGCAGTTGACGGCGACGAAGGGCTTGGCGGCGCGCGCGCTCGCCTTGTGGATCGCGCGCGCGAGCATTTCCTTGCCGGCGCCGCTGTCGCCGCGCAACAGCACGGAGGCGTCGGACTTCGCGACCATGCGCGCTTCGGCCAGCAGTTCGGCCATGCGGTTGCTGCGACTCACGATGTCGGAGCGCCAGCTTTCGTCGCCGCTCTTGCTGGGCGTGGTGGGCGGTGCGCCGAGCGCCAGCGCCTGCGCGATCTTGTCGAGCAGTTCGCGGCCGTCGTAGGGTTTGGTCAGATAGGTGAAGACGCCGCGTGCGGTGGCTTCGACGGCGTCGGGAATCGTGCCGTGCGCTGTGAGCAGGATCACCGGCAGCGTCGGATGGTGCTTGCGGATTTCGTCGAAGAGCGCGAGCCCGTCGCGTCCGGGCAGCCGCACGTCGCTGAGCACGAGCTGCGGATGCTCGATCTCGAGTTGCGTCAGTGCCGACTCGGCCGAAGTCACGGCCGTTACCTGGTAGCCGACCGAGTTCAGCCGCATCGACAACAGCCGCAGCATGTCAGGGTCGTCGTCGACGACCAGCAGGCGTGCGCCCTTGGACGGAACCGGTGCGTTGTCTTCGCTCATGGGGATGGACGGGTTCCGCTGCCGTTGCCGGGCAACTGGTTGGGACGGGCAAAGCTGCGCTCGATGGCGCGCAGCGCCTCGATGCGGTCGTTCAATTGGTCCATGCGGCGCTGGCTGTCGCGCAAGGCCTGAACCTGGCGATCGCGATCGTCCTCGACGCGGCGTTGTTCCATGTAGCGGGCCGCCAATGCGCGCGCCAGCGGCTGCAGCGGCGCCGCGTCCGGCGAACTGCTCGCGATCACGCGCTGCATCAGCCCGAGCGCACGCGCGAGATCGGCGGGCACGCGCGTCTGCGCGAGTACCAGCGCGACGCGCATCTGCGTCGCCGGCACCTCGCCGGGGTCGCCCAGCCGGGTCAGCTCGGCGGCCAGTTCGGCGGCACTGAGCGGCCGCAGCTTATCGGCGTACGCGAGCATCGCGGTCATCGGTCCCATCGTGACGGGCGTGAAGGCGAGGGGTGGCTGAGTGGCTGGCGCAACCGGTTCGGCTTCGACCGGCATCACCGTCACCGTGGCTGCGACCGGCGGCGGCTGAACGGCGGCCGTGGGGGTTTCCGGCGCGGGTGGTGGGGTTTGGCAAGCGGTCAGCAACAGGGGCGCTGCGACCATCAGGATGACAGCGGGTTTGTGGACGAACGACAAGAACATGGCTCGGAAAAGCGCGTGGGGGCCTGTGGGTGTGTTGCGCAGCCGTCAGGCCGTGCGCGGCAGCTCGATGCGGAAACGTGCGCCCGGTCCGCCGGGCAGCAACGCGATGCGTCCACCATGAGCTGCAATGTACTCCTGCACGATCGACAGACCGATCCCTGTGCCTTTCAGTGCATGCTCGGGCTGCCGCTCGCCGCGATAGAACGGCTCGAAGATGCGGTCGCGGTCGCCATCGGCCACGCCTGGGCCGGCGTCGGCGATGTCGATGCGCGCGGTGTCGGCAGTGCCGGACACCGCCAGCGTGATCGTGCCTCCGCGTGCGGAGAAGCGGATCGCGTTCGACAGCAGGTTGGCGATGGCGGTGCCCAGTTTCACCGGGTCGACCGTGATCGACAGCGGTTCGCCCTCGACCTTCACCGTCAGGCCGTGTGCCTGCCACTGCAGCCGCTGCGCGTCGACCTGTTCCTCGATCAGCGGCAGCAGCGGCGTGCGCTGGCGCCGCAGCTCGCGCGCCTCGAAGGCGGCGGCGTTGAAGCGCAGCAGCGCCTCGATCTGGCTCTGCAGCGTGACTGCGTTCTGCTGCAGGATCTGCGCAACCTCCCGCTGCGCCGGGTTCAGCGCGCCGGTCACGCCGTCTTCCAGCAGTGACACACCTTCGCGCAGGGCCGCCAGCGGGGTCTTGAGTTCATGCGAGACGTGACGCAGAAAGCGTGCCTTGTCGGCATCGAGCTCGGTCAGCCGCAGGCGCAGCCATTCGAGCTGTTCCGACAGGCGCCGAACGTCGGCCGGGCCGCGGATGTCGATCGGCTCGTCCAGCCGGTTCTCGCCGAGCCCGACGATCGCTCGCTCCAGTCGCTTGAACGGGCGCGCCAGCCAGATGCCGAAGGCCAGCGCCAGCGTCACGGCGAGCACGCTGGCGGCTACCACCTGCCGCATCAATCGCGTGCGCGCACTCTCGATGCGCTCGGCGAGCGCCAGATTGCGGGTCTCGATCAGCATCTGCGCCGCCTGAGCGATCTGCGTGTTGAGCGCGTCGAGATCCCGGAACTGCATTGCCATCGTGCCTTCCCGTGTGAGCGCCGTCTCGATCGGACCGGACAGCAGGCCGTCGATCTGCCCGAGCTGGGCGCGCCAGGCGTCGACCGGAGTCGGCTCCAGGCCGTTGGCGATCAGCCGGTCGAGGATGCCTTGCGCATCGCGCGCCGCATCGTTGAACCGGCGGCGCAGCACGGCGTCGTTCAGCACCAGCGACTGGCGGCCGGCGCGTTCCATCGCCGCACTGCGTTCGGCCAGCGACTGGGCGGCGCCCGACAGCGTCAGCGCACTCGCCGCAGCGTCGCGGCTCTGCCGCATCAGCACGTCGTACTGGAACACCGAGCGCAACGCGACGCCGACCAGGAGCGCGGTGATCAGCAGGAACGCGAACAGCAGCAGTTGCTGGAAGGACCCGCGCGCGTACTTGAGCCGCCGCATCAGGCGACGACCTGCGCGAGTGCGGTATCGGCGGCCGGCACCGATTCGCTTGTCGGCACCTCGCCGCGCAGCGTGTAGGCGAGCGAACGCGTGACGCGCAGGTCGATCATCCGGCCGACCAGGCGTGCATCGCCTTCGAAATTGACAACGCGGTTGCAGGCGGTCCGCCCCATGAGTTCGCTGGCGTCCTTGCGCGACGCGCCCTCGACCAGCACGCGCTGCCTGGTCCCGACCAATGCCTGGCCGAACGCCTTCACGTTGGTGTCGATGACAGCCTGCAGTTGATGCAGGCGCGCCAGTTTCACGTCGTGCGGCGTGTCGTCATGCAGCGCCGCCGCCGGCGTGCCGGGGCGCGGGCTGAAGATGAAGCTGAAGCTCGCGTCGAACCGGCAATCGTCGATGAGCTTCATCATCTTCGCGAAGTCGTCGTCCGTTTCGCCGGGAAAGCCGACGATGAAGTCGCTCGACAGCGCCAGTTCAGGGCGGATCGCGCGCAGCTTGCGCACCGTGCTTTTGTATTCCATCGCGGTGTAGCCGCGCTTCATGGCCATCAGGATGCGGTCGCTGCCGTGCTGCACCGGCAGGTGCAGATGGGAAACAAGCTGCGGCACCTTCGCGTAGGCCTCGATCAGGCGAGGGGTGAACTCGTTCGGATGGCTGGTCGTGTAGCGGATGCGCTCGATGCCGGGGATCTCGGCGACATACTCGATCAGCAGCGCGAAATCGGCGATCTCTGCGGTGTCGCCCATGCGGCCCCGGTAGGCATTGACGTTCTGGCCCAGCAAGGTCACCTCGCGCACGCCCTGGTCGGCCAGGCCGGCGATCTCGACCAGCACATCGTCGAGCGGTCGGTTCACTTCCTCGCCGCGTGTGTAGGGCACCACGCAATAGCTGCAGTATTTCGAGCAGCCTTCCATGATGGAAACGAACGCGGTCGCGCCCTCGACACGTGCGGGCGGCAGGTGATCGAACTTCTCGATCTCCGGGAAGCTGATGTCGACCTGCGGCCGGCCCAGCGTCTCGCGCTGTGCGAGAAGTTCAGGCAGGCGGTGCAGCGTCTGCGGGCCGAACACCACGTCGACGTAGGGCGCGCGCGCAATGATGGCCTGGCCCTCCTGGCTGGCCACGCAGCCGCCGACGCCGATCTTCACGCCCTTGGCCTTCAGATGCTTGATGCGGCCGAGGTCGCTGAAGACCTTTTCCTGCGCCTTTTCGCGCACCGAGCAGGTGTTGAAGAGGATCAGGTCGGCCTCGTCGACGTCCTGCGTCGGCTCGTAGCCCTGGGCGGCATTAAGCACGTCGGCCATCTTGTCCGAGTCGTACTCGTTCATCTGGCAGCCGAAGGTTTTGATGAAGACTTTTTTGGTCATGGTGGGAGCGGTGCGGACCGTGGGCGGTCGGTTGTCTTTTGGGGGCGGTCACTCGCCGAACTTCGGCAACTGGTCGAAAGGCGTCCTGCCGTCGTCGCGTGGTCCGGCGCTGACCGCAAAGGGCCAGAGGTCGCTTAAGCCGCTTGATGGGCGTGCGGCGGACGTGCGCGCCACGCGGGCCTCGTCGGGGGTCAGCACCCAGACCTGGCTCACCAGGTTGGACGCGTCGCGCGTGTAGTTGACCAGCAGCTTCTGGCCGATCAGCGTGGCCGGCATCAGCAGCATGTTCCGAGGGCTGCGGATGCGCGCGCCGGGCGAGAGCCGATCGGCGTGGCCGTCGAGCTGGATTTCCGGCGCCTCGACCATCAGGAAGCTGCCGCGCAACGTGCCTTCCGGGAAGTTGCGCCCGCCCGCCGCAGCTTCGTTCAGCGCGCCCGTTTCCTGCGCACGGGCATCTGTCGCCGACATGAACGCGACGCAAGCGCAAAGCGCGGCGAGAGTTGGAAGCTGGAAGATTCGGATGAGGCTGGTGCAGCGATTCATGGGTATATCCAGAGGCTGGCAAGTGCGCAGGTCGAAAGCCGGTGACGACGGACGATGCCGCGCGACCGGATTTTAGCGGGCGGTCCCTGGCGGCCGTTGTGGGCCGAGACCCCGTTGGCGCCTCAGGTCGTCGTTTCGTCGAGCGCCGGCCGGTCGAGGTGCGCGATGTCGCCCCAGCCGACCAGCGTGAAGCCCTGCGGCGTCCAGAGCATCCGGTTGACCGCCGCATTGCCGAGGTGCCACGTGCGTGGCGCCTGCAGCGACTGGCCGGTGGCGGCGCGATACAGCACGTCCATCACGCCGCCGTGCGCGACCAGCACGATCAGCTCGTCGGGATGGCGTGCTGCCAGCTCGGCCGCCACCGCTGTGATCCGGTCACGAAATCGCAGCAGCGACTCGCCGCCCGCGGGCTCGAAGTCCGGATCACGCGTGCGCCAGAGCCTCGCCTGCTCGGGCAGCTCGGCGTCGATCTCGGCAAAGGTGCGGCCCTCGAAGTGCCCGAACGCGCGTTCACGCAGACGAGGTTCGGCCCGTACCTCCAGCCCACGTGCGGCACCGATCGCGGCGGCCGTCTGCCAGGCGCGTGAGAGATCGCTCGCGTAGATCGCGGCGATCGGCTCCTCGGCCAGCGCGCGGCCGACCTGGCCCGCCTGCCAGAGGCCGGTGGCATTCAGCCCGATGTCGAGCTGGCCCTGGATGCGCGTGTCCACGTTCCATTCGGTTTCTCCGTGTCGAACGGCAATCAGTCGCGTAGCGTCCATGGGCGTGCAGGTTGGATTCAGGGCTGCCGGGGCAGGATTTCGAGGTCGACGCGGCGCGCGCCCTGCGGCGGATTCGGGAACCCGTGCAGCGCGGCTTCGAACATGACCGTGAGGATGGCCGGGCTCGAGGTGTAGGGGCCGTCGTTGCGGGCGCGGGTCTCGTATACGACCTCGTTCGATGGCAGCGCGCGCAACACGATGCTGACCTCGCGCTCATACCAGGGGTTGGCGGCCGGCGGGAAGCCCGGTCCGTACCAGCCATAGCCGAAGCCGCCGTACGGCACGCGGCCATAGCCGAGCGCCCAGCCGCCGTAGCGCGGGCCCCACGGGCCAGCTTGCAGCCAGGGGTCTGCCCATGGCGACAGCTCGGCGCTCACGCGCGCGCCGACTTGCGCGCTGTAGCTTGGCGTCGCGTCGTCGCGCCTCAGTCCGGCGCGTTCGAGCGCTGGCTGTGCCATGGCCTCGAGCTGTGCCTGAGATTCCATTGCCGCACCGCTCTGTTGCGAGGGCAGGCGCTCGAACCTGAAGGTCGCGCCCGCAGGCACGGCGGCGATCTTCGAGAAGCTCTGCACATCGCTGTCGACGACCCAGCGTGTCGCGCAACCGCTCAGGCCTGCGAGCGCGGCCACGGTGATCAGGGAAGTCAGCAAACGTTTCATGTCGTCTCTCCAGGCGCGATGAGAAAAAGCCCGGCGGCGGCAATGGCTGGCGTCCGGCGACTCCGCTGCATCGACTTACAACTGCACGATGCGTAGTGCCGACGGTGCCGTCGCCGCCAAGCTGAAATCGGGCGCGTCGAAGGCCTTGTCGCCTTCTTCGTCGGCCGCGCCCGTCGCCTTGAGACCCTTGAAATCGTGCCGCGTTCCGTCCAGCAGGTGCGACGGCACCACGTTCTGCAGCGCGGTGAACATGTTCTCGATCCGGCCCGGGTGCTTCTTCTCCCACTCTCGCAGCATCTCGGCGACCTGCTTGCGCTGCAGGTTCTCCTGGCTGCCGCACAGCGTGCAGGGAATGATCGGGAATTCGCGGTGCTGCGCCCAGCGCACCAGGTCTTTCTCGGCCACGTTGGCGAGCGGGCGGATCACGATGTGCCGACCATCGTCGCTCACCAGCTTGGGCGGCATGCTCTTGAGCTTGCCGGCGAAGAACATGTTGAGGAAGAAGGTCTGCAGCATGTCGTCGCGGTGATGGCCGAGCGCCACCTTGGTCGCGCCGAGTTCATCCGCCACCCGGTACAGGATGCCGCGGCGCAGCCGGCTACACAGGCCGCAGGTCGTCTTTCCCTCTGGAATCACGCGCTTGACGATGCTGTAGGTGTCCTGGTTCTCGATGTGGAAGGGCACGCCGAGTTCGCTCAGGTACTTCGGCAGCACTTCTTCCGGAAAACCCGGCTGCTTCTGGTCGAGGTTGACCGCGATCAGGTCGAAGTGGATCGGCGCGCGGGCGCGCAGCTTCAGCAGGATGTCGAGCATCGCGTAGCTGTCCTTGCCACCCGAGACGCAGACCATGACCTTGTCGCCTTCCTCGATCATGTTGTAGTCGACGATCGCCTGGCCGACCTGGCGGCAAAGGCGCTTCTCGAGCTTGTGCGTCTCGCGCTCGATCTTCAGGATCTTGTCCTGCGGTGTCGCCTCGGTGGCGGTGTCTTCTTCGGTCCAGATGGCGCTCATTCGAATATCTCCCTTACGACCATTGCCCGGTTTCCACGCGGATCGCCACTTCG
>CAIQMJ010000579.1 GCA_903872875.1 uncultured Variovorax sp. | reverse complement strand
CGTCGTCGGGCACCAGGTTGGCGCCGCGCTCGACATGGCGCGATATTTGGGTCTTGTCGCCGATGGCGCGCCGCGATGTCGCGCGCAGCCGGTTCATCTGGTCGTTGACCTGCCGGTCGGCCTTGCGCTGGACGGCCCGGCCGGATCCGACCGCCATCTGCTGGCGATCGGCGCCGCGCTCGAAGCCGTGCTGCCGCCGGTGCGCCGGCCCGTGATCGCCTGATCCATCCGCCCGATTCCTTCATCCACGTCCCTGGAGTTCCCATGAACCGTCGCCACTTCGTCTCCTTCGCCAGCACGCTGGCGGGCGCCTGCGCCGCGCTCGGCACGCAGGCCGCCTTCGCCGCCACGCCGCTCAAGGTCGCGGTGCTCATTCCGCAGAGCGGGCCCGCGAGCCTGTTCGGCCCTTCGGCCAAGGCCTGCGCCGAGCTGGCGGTCGAGCAGCTCAATGCGCGCGGCGGCATCCTCGGGCGCAAGATCGAGATCCTGTTCGGCGACTCCGGCCTGCCGCCTGCGGAAGCCGCGCAGACCGCGTTGAAGCTGTGGAAAGGCTTGAAGGCCGAGGCGGTGATCGGCATGCACGACAGCGCGGTGCGCGGCGCGCTGACCGCGCTCTTCAAGGGGCAGGTGCCCTACTTCTACACACCGGTGTACGAAGGCGGCGAGTGTTCGGCCGCGACCTTCATGAACGGCGAGACGCCGTCGCAGCAGCTCGAGCCCGTGATCCCCTGGCTGACCGCCGAACGCAAGATCAGGAAGTGGTACCTGATCGGCAACGACTACATCTGGGGCCGCAACACCAACGGCGCGGCCAAGGGCTACATCACCAAGGCCGGCGCGCAGGTGGTCGGCGACGAGTACGTGGCCTTCAGCGTCGACAACTTCGACTCGAGCCTGGCGCGCATCCGCGACTCGGGCGCCGATGCGGTGCTGGTGTCGCTGGTCGGCGGCTCGTCCGTCACCTTCAACAAGGCCTTCGCCGGCTTCGGGCTGGCCGACAAGACGGTGCGCCTGGGCAGCCTGATCGAGGAGAACACGCTGGCCGGCATCGGCGTGGAGAACGCGAAGAACCTGTACGCCAGCATGGGCTACTTCGCGAGCCTGACGACGCCCGACGCGGTGGCCTTCGCGCAGGCCTATGCCAAGCGCTTCGGTCCGAAAGCGCCGATGCTCAACGGCCTGGCCGAGTCGGTGTACGAAGGCTTCCTGATGCTGGATGCGATGGCCACCAAGGCCGGCGACCTGGCCGCCGCCAAGCTGGAACGCGCCAGCGAAGGCGCCAGCTACAAGGGGCCGCGCGGCACGGTGACGATGCATGCGCGCCACGTCGACCAGGACATCTTCGTGGCCGACGTCACGCCGCAGGGCTTCCGCCCGGTCAAGACCTTCGCGCACGTGCCCTCGGGCCAGAGCTGCAAGGCCTGAGGCCGCGCAGCGACATCCACGTGGCTGGCGATGAACGACACCCTTCTCCTGCACATCCTCAACATCGTCTACCAGCTGTCGACGCTGGCGATGATCACGCTCGGCCTGGCCGTCGTGTTCGGCCTGCTCGGCGTGCTGAACATGGCGCATGGCGAGTTCGTCATGCTCGGCGCGTATTCGGTGGTCTTCGTGCAGGACCAGGGGCTGCCGCTCGTCACGGCCGTGCCGGTGGCCATCGCCGTGTGCGGCGCCATCGGCTGGGCGGT
>CAIQMJ010000578.1 GCA_903872875.1 uncultured Variovorax sp. | reverse complement strand
GCAAGCGATGTCTACGATTTGCTTTTCGGGCTTTCATTCCTTGAGCCGCGCTACTCGTTGCTTTTTCAAGATGCGCAAATCGAGCAACTGTCGCCCGGCCAACGCGGCGCGCTACTTCTCATCTTCTATTTGCTGGTGGATAAGGGGCGCAATCCAATCATTCTCGATCAGCCTGAAGAGAATCTCGACAACGAGACTGTGGTGAGCTTGCTGGTCCCCGTCTTGACCGAGGCGAAGAAGCGTCGGCAGATCATCATGGTCACGCACAATCCGAATCTCGCGGTCGTGTGTGACGCGGAGCAGGTCATCTGGTCAGTATTCGATCGAAAGAGTGCATCGAAGATCTCCTATCTCGCCGGCTCCATCGAGAACCCAGCCATCAACGGGCACGTCGTCAATGTTCTGGAGGGCACGATGCCAGCGTTTAACAACAGACGGATCAAGTATCACTGACAGTGCTGCAGCGCTCAGGGGATTCGACCACCCGCCGAAGTTAGCAAGACGTATCGAATCATCCAGTTCGTCTTCCCTGAACTGGCAGACGTCGTCGGCATGGAGCGCTTCAAGTCCAGCTCGTAGCAGAGCGGGTGATTATTTCCTTCAACTTTCTGAGTTGAGCCTACAGCGCTACACTTCGCGCACATATGGCCCACCGCCGCACGCTTCATAGCTGCATGACCACGTTCCTCGTGGTCATGTCGCTGCTGTTCTCGCAGCTGGCGCTTGCAAGCTACGTCTGCCCAGGTGTGCCGGATACGGCTTCGATGGCTGAAATGATGGCGACGGGCGCGCCCTGCGAAGGCATGGACATGGCCCAGCCGGTGCTGTGCTTCCAGCATGCCGCCGACCTGTCGCTGTCCTTCGAACCAGTCAAATTGACCACCCCTTCGCTGCCTGCCATCGTGCAGGTCGTGGTCATGCCCGTGGTGCTGGTGTCCGAAGGCCACACCCTTCCGCAGCAGGCTGTTCTTGAGCGGCAGCATCCGCCGCCCGATCCTGTTTTTCTCGCCACGCGCAGACTTCGCGTCTGAAATCTCCGTCGACTGACCGGTGCTGGTGCGGCGCGTCCGCTTGCCAGCAATCACCTCGTTCGTCTGCGGAGTTTTCATGTTCATCCCCTTCCCACGCGCGGCCGTGCTGGCCGTTGCGTTGCTGCCGTACCTTGCGACGGCGGCCCCCCTGTCTCTCGAGGCAGCGCTTCGGCTTGCAGCTCAGCGCTCCGAAACGACCCGCGCCGCCCGTGCCGGCGCATTGAGTGCCACGGAGGCGGCGCAAGCCGCAGCCCAGCTTCCCGATCCTACGCTGCGTATCGGCGTCGACAACCTCCCCGCAACGGGACCGGATCGCTTTCGCACGACCCGCGACTCGATGACGATGAAGCGCATCGGCATCAGCCAGGAATGGCTGTCCGCCGACAAGCGCGCCGCGCGGCAGGCCGCAGCCGATGCCTCGGTCGACCGAGAGACGGTGCTGGTGCAAGCCGCTGCCGCCGACACCCGCCGGCAGACCGCACTCGCGTACGTGGACGCCTTCTACGCCGGCGAGAGCCTGAAGCTCGCGAGGCTCATGGAGCACCATGCGCATGAAGAGCTGGAGGCATCGCGCGCACGCCTGTCTTCGGCCGTGGGGAACAGCCAGGACGTGCTGGCACTGGCTGGCGCAAGAGGCGTCTCTGAAGACGAGACGGCCGACATCCTGCAGCAGCAAGGTGCCGCAAGCGTCGCCTTCCAGCGATGGGTCGGCGCACCGCCCGACGAACTGCTGCCTCCGGGTGCCATCGCCGTGCCGCCCGAAGAAGCCTATGTGGCCGCGCACCCCACCGTCGCGGCAATGCAGCGCGATGTCGATGTGGCAAGGCGGGCGGCAGCCGTCACCGCCTCCAACCGCAAGCCCAACTGGACCTGGGAGCTCGCCTACGGCCAGCGCACCGGCTATTCCGACATGGTGTCGGTAGGCGTGAGCATCCCGCTGCCCGTTGCCCCCGGCGAAAGGCAGGACCGGGACACCGCTGCCAAGCAGGCGCTGGTCGAGAAAACCGAAGCCGATCTGGCCGAAGCGACCCGGGCCGCAACCGCCGAATACCGGTCGCTGCGCAGCGATGCGCAACGCCTGGAACAACGCATCGACCGCTATCGCGCCGGTGTCGTCGTTCCTGCCAGTCAAAGAACAGCCGCCGCGACCGCGGCCTATCAGTCCAACCAGGGCAGCCTTGTCGCCCTGTTCGAGGCGCGGCACGCCGAAGTCGAAGCGCAGCGCAAGCTGCTGACGCTGCAGCGCGACCTTGCCAAGACCCAAGTCCAACTGGCCTTCCGGCCGCTCACTGCCGAGGTGGCGCGATGAACCGCACACGCATGATCGGCGCCTCGCTGCTGGCCGCCCTGTTGCTCGCAGCAAGCGCCTTCTTCTTCTATCTGGGCCGCAAGACAGCCCACCCCGCAGACACGTCGATGGCCACGCCGGCCAACGCACCCACTGCCGACGGCCGCAAGGTTCTCTACTGGCACGACCCCATGGTTCCGGGCCCGCGCTTCGACAAGCCCGGCAAGTCGCCCTTCATGGACATGCAACTGGTGCCCATGTACGCAGACAGCGCAACGGGCACGGCCAATGAGGGCGGCGTGCAGGTGAGCCCCACGGTCCAGCAGAACCTCGGCATCCGGTATGCCAGCGTGCGACGCACGGAAACCTCCGCGTCCTTCGACGCAGTCGGCGCCGTGCAGTTCGACGAACGGCTCAATGTCGTCGTGCAGACGCGCGTCGCCGGCTACATCGAACGCCTGTCGGTTCGTGCGCCCATGGAGCGCGTGCGCAAGGGCCAGGCGCTGGCGACGGTGTTCGCGCCGGAGTGGCTCGGGCCGCAGAACGAGCTGCTTGCGCTCAAGCGATCGGGTGTTTCTTCCGATCTCATCGCAGCGGCGCGCGAGCGCATGCGCGCCATGTCGATTCCGGCCGATCTCATCCGGCGCAGCGAAGAGACGGGCACCGCGCAGGCGCGCTACGTTCTTTCCGCACCGGCCGATGGCGTCATCGCCGAACTCGGCGTGCGCGAAGGCGTTGCGGTCACGCCGGGCACGACACTGTTCCGCATCGCGGGTCTTGAGAAAGTCTGGGCGGTGGCCGAAATTCCGGAAGCACGGGCGGTGCATCTCGTTCGCGGCCAGAAGGTGAGGGCCATCCTGCAGGCCGATGCGGCGCAGTCCTTCGACGGCACGCTCGACGAGGTCCTTCCCGAAGTCAACACGGCCACCCGCACGCTGAAGGCCCGCTTCGAGGTCGACAACAGGAATGGAAAGCTGGTGCCCGGCATGCTGCTGCGGCTGCAGGTGACAGGCGCGAGCAGCACCCGCCTGGTCGTGCCCGCCGAAGCCGTGATCCGCACCGGCAAGCGTGCCGTCGTCATCGTGCGCAAGGCCGATGGCGCCTTCGAGCCGCGCGACGTGTCGCTGGGCGCCGATCTGGGCGACGACATCGAAGTCGTCGCCGGTCTGGCCGAAGGCGATCAGGTGGTGGCCAGCGGCCAGTTCCTCATCGACTCTGAAGCGCGGCTGCGCTCGGTGCTGGGCAGCATGGCGGCTCCGGCAACCGCACCGGCCACCGCAGCTTCGGCGCCGGCCGTCGCAATTCACAAGACACAAGGCAAGGTCGAAAGCGTGGCGCCCGACGGCCTCACCATCTCGCCCGGCCCGGTCGCACCGCTCAAGTGGCCGGCCAGG
>CAIQMJ010000577.1 GCA_903872875.1 uncultured Variovorax sp. | reverse complement strand
GCCAGCGCCTGCAGCGAGCCGGCGTAGTCGCCCGCATCGAACTTGGCGTCGGCGGCCGGCACGACCTGCTTCATCGCGGCGAACAGCGCCTGCTCGGCAGGCTCCTGCAGCAGCACCTCGCTGACGTGCGCGTCGGCCTCCGGCGACTTCTTCAGGATGTTGCCGATGCGCTTGTTGGCGGCTGCCAGCGCGGGCGCCTCGGGCAATGCGGCGAAGGCGCGCACGGCGGCCAGGCGCTGCGGAATCGTGGCCCACAGGCCCAGCTTCTGCGCGTAGATCGCGGCGTCGACTTCGGACGGCGCATAGCCCGCATCCTTCAGGTAGCCCTTGAGCCGTTCGATCAGGAACTCGTCGAGCGCCGCAGCAGCGTCCTGCAGCAGGCCGGCCGGGAAAGCGTCGAAGGCCATCCGGGTCAGTTCGTGGAACTGCAGCGGCAACTGCTTCTCGATCAGCATGCGCACCACGCCCAGTGCATGGCGGCGCAGCGCGAACGGGTCGCGGTCACCGGTCGGCAGGTTGCCGATGCCGAACATGCCGACCAGCGTTTCCAGCTTGTCGGCCAGCGCGACCGCCACGCCGACGTCGCCGCGCGGCAGCGTGTCGCCCGCGAAGCGCGGCTTGTAATGGTCCTCGATGGCGTCGGCCACGGCCGTGTCGAGCCCGTCGTGCAGCGCGTAGTAGCGGCCCATCGTGCCCTGCAGTTCGGGGAACTCGCCGACCATGTCGGTCACGAGGTCGGCCTTGGCCAGTTGCGCGGCCTGGGTTGCCTGGGCGGCCAGCGATGCGTCGCCCATCTTCGCGGCGATGGCACGCGCGATGTGCATGACGCGTGTCACGCGCTCGCCCTGCGTGCCCAGCTTGTTGTGATAGACCACCTTGCCCAGCGACTCGACGCGCGACGCCAGCGACTTCTTGCGGTCCTGGTCGAAGAAGAACTTGGCGTCGGCCAGCCGTGGACGCACGACGCGCTCGTTGCCCTGGATCACCGCGCTCGCGTCGTCCGGCGTGATGTTGCTCACGACCAGGAACTTGTTGGTGAGCTTGTCGGCCGCGTCGAGCAGCGGGAAGTACTTCTGGTTGGCCTTCATCGTGAGGATCAGGCATTCCTGCGGCACGCCGAGGAATTCGCTCTCGAATTCGCAGACCAGCACGTTCGGGCGCTCGACGAGCGCCGTGACTTCGTCGAGCAGCGCGTCGTCCTCGATCGCCTTGGCGCCGCCGCCGACCTGGGCAGCCGCTGCAGCCAGCTGGCGCGCGATCTCGCTGCGGCGGGCCTCGAAGCCGGCGATGACCGCACCCTCGTCGGCCAGCTGCTGCGCATAGCTGTCGGCATCGCGCAGCACGACCGGATCGACCTTCGCCTCGAAGCGATGGCCGTGCGTGTCCCGGCCGGCCTTCAGGCCGAGCGCCTCGACCGGCACGACCACGTCGCCGTGCAGCGCGACCAGGCCGTGCGCCGGGCGCACGAAGCTCACGCTGCTCCAGCCGGGCAGCTCGCAGCCGCTCTCCAGTTGGTAGCTCATGACCTTGGGGATCGGCAGCTTGGCGATGGCCTCGGCCAGCGCCTTCTGCAGCCCGTCGGCCAGCGTGGCGCCGCGGGCGGTGCTTTCGTAGAACAGCGCTTCGGCCTTGCCGTCCATCGCGCGCTTGAGGCCGGACACGGCGGACGCGTCGGCGCCGAGCGCACCCAGGCGCTTGAGCAGCGCGGGCGTCGGGTTGCCAGTGGCGTCGATGCCGACGGCGACCGGCATGAGCTTCTGCGACACGGCCTTGTCGGCGGCCTGCGCCACGACGCCGGTGAGTTGGGCGCCGAGCCGGCGCGGCGAGGCATACGCGGTGAGCACCGAGGCCGTATCGGCCAGGCCTTGCGCGACCAGTTGATCGCGCAGCACGCCGGCGAAGGCGTCGCCCAGCTTCTTCAGCGCCTTCGGCGGCAGTTCCTCGACAAAGAGTTCGACGAGCAGGTTCTTGTTCATGGTCATGGTCTCAGGCGGCCTTCTTCGCGGCCGGCGTCATCTGGGCGACCCATTCGCGCGGTGCCATCGGGAAGCCGAGGCGTTCGCGGCTCTCGTAATAGCTCTGCGCGACGCTGCGCGCAAGGTTGCGGATGCGGCCGATGTAGGCGGCGCGTTCGGTCACGCTGATCGCGCCGCGCGCGTCCAGCAGGTTGAAGCTGTGCGCGGCCTTGAGCACCTGCTCGTAGGCCGGCAGCGCCAGCCGGGCTTCCATCAGGTGCCTGGCCTGCTTCTCGTGCGCGTTGAAGGCGGTGAAGAGGAACTCGGCGTCGCTGTGCTCGAAGTTGTAGGTCGACTGTTCGACCTCGTTCTGCTTGTAGACGTCGCCATAGCTGAGCCCGTCGGTCCAGGTCAGGTTGTAGACGTTGTCCACGCCCTGCAGGTACATCGCCAGTCGCTCCAGGCCGTAGGTGATCTCTCCCGTGATCGGCTTGCAGTCGATGCCACCGACCTGCTGGAAGTAGGTGAACTGGGTGACTTCCATGCCGTTCAGCCAGACCTCCCAGCCCAGGCCCCAGGCGCCGAGCGTCGGGTTCTCCCAGTCGTCCTCGACGAAGCGGATGTCGTTCTTCTTGAGATCGAAACCGAGCGCCTCGAGCGATCCGAGGTAGAGCTCGAGGATGTTCGACGGCGCGGGCTTGAGCACCACCTGGTACTGGTAGTAGTGCTGCAGCCGGTTCGGGTTCTCGCCGTAGCGGCCGTCCTTGGGCCG
>CAIQMJ010000576.1 GCA_903872875.1 uncultured Variovorax sp. | reverse complement strand
CCTCGTGGTCGCCACGCCCGGCCGCCTGCTGGACCTGCAGCGTTCGATGCAGATCAAGCTCGACCAGGTCCAGTTCCTCGTCGTCGACGAAGCCGACCGTATGCTCGACCTCGGTTTCTCCGACGACCTGGCCGAAGTCAACCAACTCACCATCGGTCGCAAGCAGACCATGATGTTCAGCGCGACGTTCGCGCCGCGGATCCAGCAGCTTGCGACGCGCGTGATGCGCCAGCCGCAAAAGGTGCAGATCGATTCGCCGCAGGAAAAGCACGCGAACATCAAGCAGGTACTGTTCTGGGCCGACAACACCCAGCACAAGAGGAAGATGCTCGACCATTGGCTGCGCGACACCACGATCAATCAAGCGATCGTGTTTGCCAGCACGCAAGTCGAGTGCGACGGCCTTGCCAACGACTTGCAGCAAGACGGTTTCAGCGCCGTTGCATTGCATGGCGCATTGAGCCAGGGCTTGCGTAACCGTCGCCTGATGGCGCTGCGCCAAGGCCAGGTGCAGATCCTGGTGGCGACGGACGTAGCCGCGCGCGGCATCGACGTGCCGACGATCACCCACGTCTTCAACTTCGGCCTGCCGATGAAGGCCGAGGATTACACGCATCGAATCGGCCGCACGGGCCGCGCGGGTCGCGACGGCATCGCCGTGACCTTTGCCGAGTTCCGCGATCGCCGCAAGATCATGGACATCGAGCACTACAGCCATCAGCAGTTCAAGGCGGAGACCATTCCCGGTCTCGAGCCGCAACAGCGCATGCCGCAGTCTCGCCCCCAAGGTGACTTCGGCGGCCGCGGCCGGGGCGATGGTCATCCGCGCGAGCGCAAGTTCGGCGGCGGTGGCGGTCACCGTGGTGGCAATGCCGGCGGCTATGGCGGCGGTCCGAGCAACTATGCCGGTGCGAGTGGTTTCAACGATCGTGCAGCACGTGCCCCAGTTGGCGCTGGTCCACGTCCGAGCGGCCATGGCGGCTTCGGTGGTCGTGACGACGCAAGTGGTGCGGGTGGCTACGGGCGCAAGCCGGGCTGGGGCGAAGGTGCACCGCGCGGTGCGTCGTCTGCTGGTGCCGCCCGTGGCGACGGCTTTGCTCCTCGCGGCAACGCGGGCGGTGGCAAGGTGTTCGTGCCGCGCGATGCGCAGAAGCGTGCGTTCAAGCCGTCGCGCTGAGATCAGACTTCATGCGGCAAATGCCGCATAAAAAAGCCCGCCTTCCAATTGGAAGTGCGGGCTTTTTTTAATTGGTGCAGTGCGAACTCAGCGGGGGTGCAGGGTACCGAGCAGCAGCAGGGCTCCGCCGTCGACATCGGTGGCGCCTGCAGGTATCGACAGGCAAAGCAACGCTGCAGAAGCTAGCGAAGCGGCAATGGTGATGAAGAAGCGGTTCATGGCAGCGATTGTGGAAAGCTGGCAGGTCGCGGCGTGTAGGTCTCCGTCGAATGGAGACGAACGATTTTGCGCGGCCGATGCATCGGGAATTTGCTTTGCAACCCTGCATCACCGCGGATGGTGGGCGTGGCGCGTGGCCGATTCCCGCGAGGGCTTTCAGAGGCACGTCCCGTTGTTATATGCCGCTGGTCAAGACTTCCTGACGTCCGGAAATGAGAAAACCCCGTAAGCCGCTGATCTTTCGAATCAACAACCTACGAGGTTTCTTTGTTGGTGGTGGGCCCTGAGTGACTCGAACACTCGACCTACGGATTAAGAGTCCGCTGCTCTACCAACTGAGCTAAGAGCCCCTGTGAAACAGTTTGGTTACCGTTCCCAGTCAATCCAGCGATTATAGCCACGAAATGGCTCGTCTGGCAAATGAAGGCCACAATTTGAAGACATGCGTCGCGAAATGCTTGTCAGGCGGCCTGGTGAATGGCCCCGCCGCAACCAGTCTGGCCGCGTGCAAACCGAGGACTCCGGCGACAAAGTCGCGGAGCCCCGAATCTGGATCATGGTGGAGAGGATGAGGATCGAACTCACGACCTCCGCATTGCGAACGCGGCGCTCTCCCAGCTGAGCTACCCCCCCACGAGAGGAAATTCTAGCGAGACGACGACGATCTGTCTCGCCCTGGAATCCAGGTCTTTCACATCAACAGATGCTCGCCTGCGTTGTCGCCGCCCAGCGTCACGTAATTGACCTTGCGGATGTCCATGAGCGCTTTGCCGCCGGCGTAGCTGATCGAGCTTTGCACGTCCTGTTCCATCTCGATCAGCGTATCGGCGAGCTTGCCCTTGATCGGTTCCAGGATGCGCTTGCCCTCAACGTGCTTGTACTCGCCCTTGTTGAAGTCGCTGGCCGAGCCGTAGTACTCCTTGTAGAGCACGCCGTCGACCTCGACCGTCTGGCCGGGCGATTCCTCATGGCCCGCGAACAGCGATCCGATCATGACCATCGAGGCGCCGAAGCGGATGCTCTTGGCGATGTCGCCATGGTCGCGGATCCCGCCGTCGGCAATGATCGGCTTGGTTGCAACCCGCGCGCACCACTTGAGCGCACTGAGCTGCCAGCCGCCGGTACCGAAGCCCGTCTTGAGCTTGGTGATGCAGACCTTGCCAGGCCCGATGCCGACCTTGGTGGCGTCCGCGCCCCAGTTCTCGAGATCGATCACCGCTTCCGGCGTGCCGACGTTGCCGGCGATCACGAAGGACTTCGGCAGCTTCTGCTTCAGGTAGCCGATCATGTTCTTCACGCTGTCGGCATGGCCGTGTGCGATGTCGATCGTGATGTATTCCGGTGTAAGGCCTTCGGCTGCGAGTTTGTCGACCGTCTCGTAGTCCGGCTTCTTCACGCCGAGCGAGATCGATGCGAACACGCCCGCGGCGTGCATGTCCCGCACGAACTTCAGGTTGTCCAGGTCAAAGCGGTGCATCACATAAAAGTAGCCGTTCTTCGCGAGCCAGAGGCTGATGCGCTCGTCCACCACCGTCTTCATGTTGGCGGGGACGACCGGCAGGCGAAAGCTGCGGCTACCGAGCGTGACGCTGGCGTCGCACTCGGAGCGGCTCTCCACGCGGCACTTGCGCGGGAGCAGAAGGATGTTGTCGTAATCGAAGATCTGCATGGAAGACCAAGCTCCTGTGGACGAGGTGCGCCAGGGAGCGATTTCCGCTGGCGTGGGCGCTTGGTCCAGCCCCGGCCTGATCGCGGCGCCGCAGACTGCGGGCGCAAAAAAACCGGGAGCCAAGAAACTTGGGCCCGGTGATTGATTTTAGGGAGGGCGCCGCGTCCGCAAGCGACCAATTCCGTATAGACCTTATTCGCGGAACAGCTTCCCGCACGGCGCCGCAGGCCCGCCGTGTTCAGAAGCGATAGCCGACGCCCACGCCGATCAGCCACGGATCGACCTTGACCGTCGACAGCTTCGTACCGCCCAGGCTCACGTCGGTCCGGATCTGCACCTTCTTCACGTCGAAGTTGAGGAAGACGTTCTTCGCGATCGCGACGTCGACCCCAGCGCCCAGCGCGAGCCCGAAGCTGTTGTGGTCGAGGTCCAGCCGGCCGACGGTCGGCACGTTCAGGTTCACCGAGCTGATGCGCGTGTAGTTCACCCCAGCGCCGACGTACGGGCGGATCTGGGCATCGGGCGCGAAGTGGTATTGCAGCATCAGCGACGGCGGCAGGTGCTTGAAGGTGCCGATGGCGACCGGACCGCCGAGCGCACTCTGCTGCACCGTCACCGTCTGCTTCTGGGGCACCGTCAGCACGAGTTCGGTCGCGATGTTGGACGTGAAGAAGTAGGTGATGTCGACTTCGGGAATGGTCTTGTCGTTGACCGTGATCGCATCCGCCGGGATCGCCAGCGCGCCGATGGCGTCGGAATGGTTGGCCGGGTCGATCCGCACGGCGCGGGCGCGCACCAGCCAATTGCCCTGTGCTTCCTGGGCCTGTGCGGGCAGGGTGATCATGGCGCCGAGGGACGCGCCCAGGAGTGCGCCGATCAGTGTGCGTGTGAGCTTCGTGTTCATGGTTCTTTCTCTCCAGTGGTGGCCGGCACGCGGGGCCGGCAGCTGGAGCCAGTGTCGGCAGGCATCGCCTTGCGCGTCTTGATCTGCCGCAATACCTGGCCTCCGATGCGCCAAGGCGATGGCCGTGTGCACGGACCTTGACCCAGGTCATCCACGGATGCCGGCGGCGTCGAAAGAATGCGCAGCAACGCAGCCCGCCGTTCGTGGCTGCCGTTCCAAGGAAACCTCATGATTCGCCGCCATACCGCTGCATTTGCCGCCTCGACCGTCTTCGCCATATCGGCCCTTGCCTCCATGCCCGTGCTCGCTGCCGACTGCAGCGCCGAGATCGAAGGCAACGACGCCATGCAGTTCAACAAGACCAGCATCGAGATCGGCAAGGACTGCAAGGACTTCACGCTCAAGCTCAAGCACGCAGGCAAGCTGCCGAAGCAGGCGATGGGCCACAACTGGGTGCTGGCCAAGACGGCCGATGTGCAGCCTGTGGCCACCGACGGCATCGCGGCCGGCGCCGCCCAGAACTACGTCAAGCCGGGCGATGCCCGTGTGATCGCGCACACCAAACTGGTCGGCGGCGGCGAGAGTGACAGCGTGACCTTCCCGGTCGCCAGGCTCGACCCCGCCGGCAGCTACAGCTTCTTCTGCTCGTTCCCGGGCCATTCGTCGCTGATGAAGGGCACGCTGAAACTCGTGAAGTAGGCTTGGCGGCGGACGCGCCGGACCCCGTCTTCCTACAATGGCTGGATGTCCCTTTTCGGCCCGCACGACGCTTCCCCTGGCGCCTCTCCTCCCGGCGCTGTCGCAGCGTCGCCGCTGTTGCAGAACCTCAATCCCGAGCAGCTCGCTGCCGTCACGCTGCCCGAAGGCAATGCGCTGATCCTCGCCGGCGCGGGTTCCGGCAAGACGCGGGTGCTCACCACCCGCATTGCCTGGCTCATGCAGACCGGACGCGTGTCGCCGGGCGGCATCCTGGCCGTCACCTTCACGAACAAGGCCGCCAAGGAGATGACCGCGCGGCTCACCGCGATGCTGCCGGTCAACGTGCGCGGCATGTGGATCGGCACCTTCCACGGCCTGTGCAACCGGCTGCTGCGCGCGCACTGGAAGGTGGCCAATCTGCCGTCGACCTTCCAGATCCTCGACACGCAAGACCAGCTGTCGGCCATCAAGCGGCTGATGAAGCAATACCAGGTCGACGACGAGCGTTTTCCTGCCAAGCAGACGCAGTGGTTCATCGCCGGCGCCAAGGAAGACGGGCTGCGGCCCGGCGACGTCGAGACTCGCAGCGAAGATGACCGCAAGAAGGTCGAGATCTACCAGCTCTATGAAGAGCAGTGCGAGCGCGAGGGCGTGGTCGACTTTGGCGAGCTGATGCTGCGCAGCTTCGAGCTGCTGCGCGACATCGACCCCGTGCGCGAGCACTACCAGCGGCGCTTCCGCCACATCCTGATCGACGAATTCCAGGACACCAACAAGCTGCAGTACGCCTGGATCAAGATGCTCTCGG
>CAIQMJ010000575.1 GCA_903872875.1 uncultured Variovorax sp. | reverse complement strand
GTGGTTGCGAGGCCGACCGCGCCGGGGTTGAGTTCCTCGTCGACATGCAGGTCGACGTCGAGGTCGAAGGCCTGCGCCGCGGCCAGCAGGTTGCGCAGCGCGCGTTCGCTCCAGTTGTGCGAATGCACGAAGCCGCCGAGCAGCGCATGAGGGCCGGTCTCGGCCGCGATGCGCGCGAAGGCATGCGCCTGCATCGCGTCCTCGAACAGGCTCAGCTTGATCAGGCTGACCTGTTCGAGCTGCACCCGGCCGCGCCATTCGGCGGCGAGATCGGCGAGCACGCGCCAGGCGATCGGCACCGATTCCGGCTCCCACCAGTCGATGTGCGTGCGCACGCGCGTGCTGCCGCACTCCCAGGCCCACTGCAGGCCGCGCGCGGCGCGCTCGCGCACGTCGGCCACGGTCCAGCGCGGCCGGTCGGCCAGCATGGCGTCGATCGCGCCGAGCAGGCCGGGCTGTACGTTCTTCATGCGCGGCAGCGTGAACGCCTTGTCGAGATGCGTGTGGGCGTCGACGAAGCCGGGCAGCGCGAGCGTGCCCTGCAGGTCGATCGCGCCTTCTGCCATGCCAGCCGAGGCGGCCGGCATCGGCACGAGCCGTGCGATGCGGCCCTGTGCGATTCCGACGCGGGCCAGTGCGGGCGATCCGTCTTCGCCGTCCGCTGGCCAGCCGGCCGGCAGCAGCCAGCGCGGCAGCCGCACGTTGTCGAGAAGGGCCGGAGCGATTTCGGGCACGCGTGCGTCCTCAGGCGAACTTCGCCATGGCCTGGCCGACCCGCGCCATGAAGCGCTTCAGCTGCGGCTCGGTCGCGATGTTCATGTGGTAGTGGGCGTGGTAGTCCACGCGCGCGCCCTGGCCGGTCAGGCGCTTCATGTAGCGCGTGATGATCTTGCGCGGCGGGTCGCCCATGTACCACGCGACCCAGCGCGGCCGGCCGTAGGTCACCACGGCCGAGATGCGCTTGATGTGGGTGAGCGACGGCTTGACGTTGGCCGGGTCGCTGATGTCGAAGGCCACCCCGGGCATGAACATCCGGTCGAAGTAGCCCTTGAGCATCGCCGGCAGGCCGAAGCACCAGGTCGGGAAGCAGAACACCAGTGCTTCCGCCCAGAACAGGCGATCGATGTGCGACTGCAGCGGCAGGCGGTTGGCCGGCACGTCGTGATAGCCGAGCCGCTCCTCGCGCGACATCACGGGGTTGAAGCCCTCGGCGTAGAGGTCGCAGTCGTCCACCTCGTGCCCGGCCGCGCGCAGGTTCTTCAGCACTTCCTGGTGCATGGCGGCATGGAAGCTGGTTTCGACCGGGTGGCAGTAGATGACGAGTACGCGCATGGGTTTGACCGCTTAATCAGAGCAAGTGGTCAGATTTATGCAAAGCGCGTGCCAGCGGCTGCGCACCGCTTTGGCGCATCGCATCTTCCCGAAGGGAATGTTCGCGGCGCCCATTACGCCGCCGCCGGTCAGGTCCGGATGCCGCAGCCGGCGAGCACGAAGCCGATCAGCTCCCTGGCCACCTGCGCGCGATCGATCGGCGTGTCCGGACCGGTGCCCATCATCACGCGCGCCTGCAGCGCGTAGTCGGCGTGGTACTGGGTCATGGCCCAGATGTGCTGCAGCAGCAGGCGCGCATCGAGCGGGCGCATCAGACCGCGTGCGATCCAGCCGTTGATGATGTCGATCTTCTTCTGCGTCCAGGCCTGCGAGTTGGGCCAGAAGCCCTCGAGGTTCTTGCCGCCGTCGAGCACCTCGCGCGTGAAGATGCGCGACATCTCGGGGCTGTCGAAGGCATGGTCGAGCTTCTGGCGGATGTAGTCGCCGAGCACCGCCGCCGGCCCGCTGCTGGCGGCCTGGTCGAACGAGAAAACGACCTTCCACGAATGCAGTACCTGCATCAGGAGCTCTTCATAGAGTTCTTCCTTGCCGGCGATGTAGTAATGGAGCTGCGGCTTGGTCAGGCCGGCGCGCGCCGCGATCGCCTGGGTCGACGTGCCCTTGAGGCCATGCAGGCTGAACTCCTCGATGGCCGCACTTCGGATCGCCGCCATGATCCGTTCGCGCCCTGGGCGCGCCCGCGACAGTGGTCCGTCGGGGACGGGCATGTCCTGGGCGGTGGCGGGCGGGAGGCTGGAAGCGGGTTGCACGGTGAACGCTGTGGGATGGGGAGGCGATGGTCGCGCCGAAGCGAGCCGGAATGGTACCGCCTGCGGTTGATGCGCCAGGGCGTGCAGACCGCGCGGGGCGGGCATGGCGGGCATGACGGGATGCCTCCTTGGCATGGCGGCCCGTGCATTCCGGCATGGGACTTGTAACGCCAGAGGGCCATCCGCATCATGCGCGGCACTTCAACAAAGGACACCTTCCATGCTCAATGTTTCCCGTCTGCGCCACTTCGCGGCCACTGCTGCGTTGCTGGCCGTCACCGCGATCGCGCATGCCCAGACCGCACTGCCCAATGTCGTGATCCTCGCGACCGGCGGGACCATCGCCGGCGCCGGTGCCTCGGCCATCAACAGCGCCACCTACGCCGCAGCCAAGGTCGGCGTCGACAAGCTGATCGCCGGCCTGCCCGAGCTCGGCAAGGTGGCGAACGTGCGCGGCGAACAGGTCTTCCAGGTCGCCTCGGAAAGCCTCACCAACGACAACCTGCTGACGCTGGCCAGACGCGTGTCGGCGCTGGCCAAGCAGCCCGACGTCGATGGCATCGTCATCACCCACGGCACCGACACGGTGGAAGAAACCGCCTATTTCCTCACGCTGACTGTGCACACCGACAAGCCGATCGTGATGGTCGCCTCGATGCGGCCCGGCACGGCGCTGTCGGCCGACGGCGCGCTGAACCTGTTCGATGCGGTCAGCGTGGCCGGCAGCAAGGACGCGATGGGCAAAGGCGTGCTGCTGACGATGAACGACAGCATCGAGAGCGGTCGCGACGTGAGCAAGAACTTCAACATCAAGCCCAGCGCCTTCGTGAGCCAGTGGGGTTCGCTCGGCATGGTGGTCGAAGGCCGCAACTACTGGTTCCGTGCACCGGTCAAGCGCCACACGATGAATTCGGAATTCGACATCGACACCATCACGTCGCTGCCGCCGGTGGAGATCGCGATGGGTTATGAAGGCGTGGCCTCGACCGCGATCGATGCGCTCGGCAAGAGCGGCATCAAGGCGCTGGTGCATGGCGGCCCGGGCAACGGCTCGGTGGCCGACCGCATCGTGCCGAGCCTGCAGAAGGTGCGCGCCGACGGGATCGTGGTGATCCGCGCTTCGCGCGTGCCGGACGGCTTCGTGATCCGCAACGCCGAGCAGCCCGACGACAAGTACGACTGGGTGGTGGCGCACGACCTGCGCCCACAGAAGGCGCGCATCCTGGCGATGGTCGCGATGACCAAGACGACCGACACCAAGGAACTGCAGCGCATTTTCTGGGAGTACTGATCGATTCAGCGCCGGCCGCGGTGCCTCGCGTACTCCAGGCTGCTCACGCAGATGGCCAGCCAGACGAAGCCCGACAGCAGACCGGCGGCCACGTCGCTCGCGAAATGCACCTGCAGCAGGATGCGGCTGCAGGCGATGGTCACGATGGCCGCCGCGCAGCCGATCGCCGCGGGCAGGTGCCAGCGCGGCGGCAGGGTGCGCAACACGACGTAGAGCAGCAGGCCGTAGCTCACGATCGCACCCGAGCTGTGGCCGCTCGGAAAGCTGAAGCTGGTCTCGTATGCCAGGCCGTGTTCATGCACCGGCCGGGTCCGTTCGAAGATGCGCTTGAGCAGCGGGTTGAGCGCCAGGTTGCCGGCCAGCGTCAGCAGCCAGCCCAGCGCCAGTTCGCGGTGCGCGTGGCGCCGCAGCAGCACGGCGACCGCGAGCGCCACCGGGATCAGGAATTCGGCATCGCCCAGGTGCGTGAGCCAGCCGAAGACACGCAGCGTCGACAGCGGCACGTGCAGGGCGATCGCGTCTGCCAGCGCCTGGTCGGCCAGCCCGAGCGTGCGGCCCTGGGTGACATGCGCCGCGATGAAGGCGAACAGCCCGGATGCGGCCACGATCAGCACGAAGCCCGCCGCGAAGCCAGGGATGAAACCGCGCGGATTCGGCTCGGCATCCGGTGTCCTGGAGCGGCTCGCCCGCTGCAGCCCGTGGCTGACGAGCCCGGCGGCCAGCATGGCGGTGATCAGCGCGACCAGATAGGCAGGAATCGCGTGCTGGCCCAGCAGATCGGCGAGGAGGACGAGATGGGGTGTTCCGGTCGGCATGGCGGGGCGTCAGCTTAGCGCCCCCTTGCCCATCGACCCGCGACCCGTCAGCCTCGGCAGGCCGGCCAACGGCAGCCGCTGTCTCTCGGCGCAGACGAAGCGGTCGTCCGCAGCCGAATGGTCCCAGCGTTCCACCACGCAGGTCCGCAGCGTCGTATCGGCTTCGCGCCGCACCAGGTTCACCGAGTTCGGCCGGCCACCGCGTACGCGCGTCGACACTGCGGTGCCGGCCTGTACCGCCCACATCGGCCGCGCGCAGGTCACATCGGCTTCCTCGTGCAGCGCGCGCACGTAGGGCAAGTGGATGTGGCCGCCCATCACCATGTCGGCACCGGCCCGGGACCAGTGCTCAATCGCCAGCTTGCGGCCGTGCAACCGGTTGGTGACGTCTTCCGGTCGCGTGACGAGCACCGGCTGGTGCGTCACGACGATGCGCAACTGCTGTGGCGTCGCGGTGGCCAGCCGCGCCGCCACGCGCGCGACCTGTGCGGGCGAGACCTCGCCGTCCGAATGCCGGTACCGGCGCGTCGTGTTCACGCCGATCACCAGCCATTCGGGCGCATCGATGACCGGCTCCAGGTCGCGGCCGAAAGCCTCGCTGTAGCGACCATAGGGCGACAGCAGGCGGGCGCCGAACTGGAACAGCGGGATGTCGTGGTTGCCCGGAATCACCAGCCGCGCCGGCACGGCAAGCCGTTCGACGAAGGCGCGTGCCGCGGCGAACTGCGCCCGCGTCGCACGCTGCGTGATGTCGCCCGACAAGACGACCACCGCCGGCGCCTGCTCTCGCGCCAGGGCTTCCAGCGCTCGCAGCACGTCCGGCTGTTCGGTGCCGAAGTGCGGATCGGATATCTGCAGCAGCACGCGCGCCGGGTCGCGTCCGGCCTGCCGGCTGCCGTGCCGATCGCCTTCGGGTGGCCGGACGGCGATCATTCCTTGGCCGCCTCGAGCTCGGGCGCGACCTCGGGCCGGACCAGCCACAGCGGCTCGGGCGAGGGACGAAAAAGCAGTGGCATGTCGAGCCAGCCTACCTCACCGTCCGTCGCCACCTTGATGCGGCGCGGCCCGCGGGTCCCGCCGGCCTTGACCGTCAGCGACTCGAAGGAAAAACTCAGCACGTCGTCCGCGTCCCCGAGCCGGCCGAGCGCACCGCGCACCAGCAGCGGCAGCATGGCGAGCGCACCGACCGGCTTGAGCGCGATGGCCGCGAGCCGGCCGCGTGCGTCTTCCAGCGCTTCTGCTTCCGGGATGCCGACCTGGCGCAGCTGCAGCGGGTTGTTGCCGACGAACAGCGTCGGCGTGCGCAGATCGCGCTCCTGGCCTTGCGAGGCGAGTCGAAGCCGCCACTGCCGGTGACCTCGGAGCACGGTGACCAGTCCCGCGAGAAAGGCGATCCAGCGGCGGCGGCCATAGCGCGCCTTGTAGCTCTCGCGCTCTTCCAGCAGGTCGGCGTAGAGCCCAAGGCTTGCGTTGACCAGGAACACCCGCCCGTTGACCAGTCCGACCTGCACCGGACGCACCGCTTCGGTCATCAGGATGCGCAGGGCTGCGGCCGTGTCGGCCGGAATGCCATGCGTGCGGCTGAAGTAGTTGAAGGTGCCTTGCGGCAGCACGCCGAAGGCGCAGCCGCTGCCCAGCGTCGCCTGGGCCACGGCATTGATCGTGCCGTCGCCGCCCGCCGCCACCACCATGCCGCCGCCGTTCCGTGCGCGTTCGACCGCCTCGCGTGCCAGCGTCTGAAGCCGCCTGGGCTCGTCCACCAGAAAGATGCGGCACTTGCGGCCGGCGGCCTCGCAGCCCTCTTCGATCGTGCGCCGCGTCGCCGCCGCGTCATCCCGGCCGGAGCCCGCATTGAGCACGATGAAGAGGGGAGTCTGGGCGTCGAGAATGGGAGCGGTCATGGCGCGAAGCGGTCAAAAACAACCCGCTTTTGTCGCAGCGCGCCGCGCCGCAGGCGAGCGGGCAACATCCCGGTGCTTTGTGGGAGAGTTGCCTTTGCGCACCGGCCCACGGCAGCACGACCGTGCGCGCGCCCCGTAAAATCATCGCCTTTCGCGGGCCTGAACCCGCGCCTTTCGTTCACGCGTCCACGTCCAATGTCCGGGCTCGCCGGCCAGCCTCATGTTGACCTTCCAGCAAAT
>CAIQMJ010000574.1 GCA_903872875.1 uncultured Variovorax sp. | reverse complement strand
GTTGCCGCCATTGACGAAGCGGCCTTGAACTGGGGCGTCAAGGTGCTGCGCTACGAGATCAAGGACCTGACGCCGCCCAAGGAGATCCTGCAGGCGATGCAACGCCAGATCACCGCCGAACGCGAGAAGCGCGCGCTGATTGCGGCCTCGGAAGGCCGCCGGCAGGAGCAGATCAACATCGCAACGGGTGAACGCGAGGCCTTTATCGCCCGCTCGGAAGGCGAGAAACAGGCGCAGATCAACAACGCGCAGGGCGAGGCGGCCGCGATCACGGCCGTCGCAGAAGCCACGGCCGGCGCGATCGAACGCGGGGCGGCGGCCATTCGCCAACCGGGCGGCGAACAGGCCGTTCAGCTGAAGGTGGCCGAACGTGCGGTCGATGCCTATGGCAAGGTCGCGGCGGACGCCAACACGACATTGATCGTGCCGAGCAACATGACGGAAACCTCCGCGCTGATCGCCTCTGCGATGCGCATGATGCAGGCCGGCAAGCCAGGGAATCCGGCCTGATGTGGTCGCATCGGGCGAAACGCCTTGTCGCCACTGCTATAATCATGGGCTCGGAGCGGTGGATGAGCGGTTTAAGTCGCACGCCTGGAAAGCGTGTGAGGGTTAATACCCTCCGCGGGTTCGAATCCCGCCTGCTCCGCCAGTAGATACCAGGGAAGTCGTTGTCAATCAACGACTTCCCTTTTTTCTTGCTCCCGCCCTTGACGCCTGCCCTCGATGGCCATCGAGGTCCACTGTGAGACTGCCTCAGGCGACTCCTGGGGAGTGGCACAGGCCCCTGCTCCGACCCCTCCGCTTGTTTCCGTGATCGCCGTCCGCGACCTGCGCGGTGGTTCGTCAATCTCGGGCACACATGCTCCAGCGCCCCGATCCTTGACCACCTTCGTCTGGAAAATTCCACCCTGAATTTGCCGGGCAATGACTCGCTGAATCATTGGCCTACGCCCGATGATTGAATTCTCGAACAGCGTGGAGCAACGAATATTTCAATCCCGGTCAGTTGAATAAAATCAGACGTGAATCGCCTTGAATTCAATAACTGAATATTTAATTCTATTCTTGAATTTCAGAATATAACATTTCTCGAAACCTCAATTCAATCGAAAAATTTCGCGCGCATTTCATGGAAACCACCATCCAACGCACGCAATAAATCACACAATCCTCCCTCTGACCCGTCGTCATCTGAATAATTCTGAAGTTCCTCTGAGTGGGCGGCAATGCATGTGGTCTCATCGGCCCCCCAATTAATGCGGCACGCTATATAGGCCGCCAACGCATCGCAGGTGATCCCGAAGCGGCAAATGCCGCGACAGATTGCCGATGCCCTCTCTGAGTAGAAACCAATATGAAATCGAACGTTGTCAAGCTCATCATCGTTGGAGATGGAGGCGTCAAAGAAGTCATCGCCCTGCAATTGCAAGGCAGAAGCACCCGACTTAAAGCCGCTCGTGGAGATAAGTTCATTCTGGCCGATGGCGAGAATGGTTTGGCTCCCGAGAACATCACGGTGCACCGGCAAGGCAAGAGTTTGATGGTCGGCCTGGAGGGCACCGCCGATGGCGAGGCCGAGTTGATCATTGATGACTACTACAGCGACGACGGAGATACGGCTGCTGTAGGCACCACGATCATCGGTACCACGCTCACCGACAGTAGCGGCAACTGGAGCTACACGCCAACGATCACAGGCACCTCGCACTCATTCACAGCTCAGGCCACCAACGCAACGGGACTGAGCAGTGCACAGACTGCTGCGATCGCATTCGCGCTCGACACTTCGACCACCGCACCTGCAGTGCCTGCTCTGACGAACAACAGCCTGATCGACAACTTCGGCGCTGCCACGGGCCCCATCGTCAATGGCAGCACAACCGATGATGCAACCCCGACCTTCTCTGGCATGGCCGCAGTCGGCACGACGATCACAGTGCGTGACAACGGCACCATCATTGGCACCACCGTCACGAGCAGCAGCGGCAATTGGAGCTTCACGCCGACGATCGCGGGCGCCATACATTCGTTCACCGCGCAGGCCACCAATGCGGCAGGCTTGAGTAGCGCGGAGACCAACGCCATCGCATTCACGTACAACGACAACTTGATCGCCGGCGGAGATTTCAGTTCCGCAGCTGCGTGGACGCTTACAGCCGCTTCTCTAGCGGCGATCGATTCCAACGACAACTCCACACTTTCCACTCAACCGTATGCACCGTTGACCAATAATGGCAATGGTCATGTATTCATC
>CAIQMJ010000573.1 GCA_903872875.1 uncultured Variovorax sp. | reverse complement strand
GATCGGGTTCACGATCTTGATGCCACTGTCGAGGTGCTCGAGGTCCTTGGCTTCGTGCGTGGCGCCGAGCATGTTGGAGTCCGTCGAATACGCCTTCTCGGCCGACATCTTGTAGCCAAAGCCGGCGGCCGTCATGAACGCCGACATCTCGGCGCGGCCGCCGAGTTCGTCGATGAACAGCTGATCTAGCCAGGGCTTGTAGATCTTCAAGGCCGGGTTCGTCAGCAGGCCATAGCGATAGAAGCGCTCGATGTCGTTGCCCTTGTAGGTGCTGCCGTCGCCCCAGATGTGGACATCGTCTTCCTTCATGGCGCTCACGAGCATCGTGCCCGTCACCGCGCGGCCAAGTGGCGTGGTGTTGAAGTAGGTCACGCCCGCGGTTGTCACATGGAACGCACCGGCTTGCAGGGCCGCCAGGCCTTCGGATGCGAGCTGGCTGCGGCAGTCGATCAGCCGCGCCTTCTCGGCGCCGTACTGCATCGCCTTGCGGGGAATCTCGTCGTAATCGGGTTCGTCGGGCTGGCCGAGGTTGGCGGTGTAGGCATAGGGAATCGCGCCCTTGCCCTTCATCCAGTGCAGTGCTGCGCTGGTGTCGAGGCCGCCGGAGAAGGCGATGCCGACCTTCTGGCCGGCAGGAACGTGTTGCAGGATGGTCGACATATGGCGTTTCCCGTTCAACCGAAATGGCAGATGTAGCTGTAGGGCTCGCCTTCGACGCGAATCTGGAAGCTCGAGTTGCCGGGCACGCTGAACTTCTCGCCAGGGCCCGATGCGATCCATTCCGTGGTGCCGGTCAGCAGGTACTCGCAGCGGCCGGAGACGCCTTCCATGATTTCCGGAGCGCCGGTGCTGAAGGTGAGGGTGGCCGGCAGGATCACGCCGACCGATTTCTTGGTGCCATCGGCCTGCGTAAGGCCATGGCTCACGCACTTGCCGTCGAAATACACGTTGGCTTTGGTCGCGACCGCGGTCCAGCTGAGGGATTCGGTAATCGTCATTTGAAAGAGGCCCGGCGCCAGTGTTTCGGCGCACCCGTGCGGGAAATGAGGTGGAAAGCCCTCGATTTTAGGGCTTGCCGCGGGCCGCTGATGTCAGGCGTCGACTCAGCGCCAGCCGCGATGGCCGCCCCAGCCGCGCGAATAGCCCAGGTTGAGCGACAAGCCGATCGGCGGGAAATAAGCCGGCGCGTAAGCGTAGGGGTAGGCAGGCTGCACATACACCGGCTGCGTGTACACGGGCTGTGCATAGACCGGCGCCGGATAGTAGGAGTAGGTGACGGCAGGCTGCGTGCCGGCGGACACGACCACACCCGGTTCGGGTGTGACACCTTGCCAGCGCGCCTGATCGTTTGCTGCTGCGGGCGCCAGCTGGGATTGCGGCGTCACCGGCATCGTCGCCACGCCGTAGGCGTTCACTTCGATGGGCAAGGTCGCACCGGGCGGGGTCATGGTTCGCGTGGTGTATTGGCGGCCATCGTATTCATACGTGACGTTGAAGCTGGTGCTGCCATTGGCCTCTGTCACCGGCGATGTCGAGATGACGCGGGCCTGAACCTGCTGGCTCTGCGCCGTGGCGCCAGCGGCCAGAACGGCAAGGCCCGCAGCAAGAGCGAGAGGGGCGGCAATTGTGGATCTGAGGATGCGCATGTCGGGTCTCCTGGAAGGTCGACGCGGCGCAGGGCGCCGCATGGTCGATTGGATACGAACGCCTATGCCGGGTTCCACCGTTTACACGGTGCGACTTTTCCAGCCGTCGGGATCGAAACCGGTTGTAACGTCATTCTTTCCGTTCCATTCGACCACAGGGCGCTTGATCAGACTCGGATTGGCCATCAGCACCCGGCGTGCCGAGGCCGTGTCGACCACCGCCGCGCGGGTGTCATCGTCCAGCCGCCGCCAGGTCGTGCCGCGCCGGTTGACCAGCGTTTCCCAGCCGACGGTGGCGAGCCATCGGTCGAGTTCCGCTTCGGGGACGCCTTCCTTCTTGAAGTCGTGGAAGCGGTAGGCGACGCCTTGCGTGTCGAGCCAGCTGCGCGCGCGTTTCACCGTGTCGCAATTCGGGATGCCGTAAAGGGTGGTTGTCATGCGCGGATGATGCCGGCCGCCCGGGTCGGCGACAATCCCGCCCTCCATGAAAACCCTCGCCGATTGGCTCGCACATGCCGAGCGACTGCACGCCAAGAACATCGAACTCGGCCTGGACCGCGTGCGCACCGTCGCGCAGCGCCTCGGACTGGCTTTCGAATGTCCCGTCATCACCGTCGCCGGAACCAACGGCAAAGGCTCGACCTGCGCCATGCTCGAATCGATCTTCGCGCATGCGGGCTACCGTACGGCGGTCTACACCTCGCCGCATCTGGTTCGCTTCGAGGAGCGGCTGCGCCTGTTGGGCGGGGCGGTCGATGGGGAGCGCCTGATCGCCCATTTCGAAGCGGTCGATGCCGCGCGCGGCGACGTGTCGCTGACTTATTTCGAGTTCACCACGCTGGTGATCCTGCGCTGCATCGCCGAGATGAAGCCCGACGTCGCGATTCTCGAAGTCGGATTGGGCGGCCGGCTCGATGCGGTCAACATCATCGATCCGGACTGCGCGATCATCACCAGCATCGACCTGGACCACATGGACTTTCTCGGCCCGGACCGCGAAAGCATCGGCTTCGAGAAGGCCGGCATCCTGCGCGCCGGCCGGCCGGCCATCGTGAGCGATCCGGTGCCGCCGCAGAGCGTGATCGACCACGCCCGGCGGATCGGCGCCGACCTTTGGCGTTTCGGCCACGACTTCAATGTCTCGGGCGACAAGCAGCAGTGGGGCTGGAGCGGCCGCGGCCGACGCTACAGCGGCCTGGCCTACCCGGCGCTGCGCGGTGCCAATCAGCTGATCAACGCGGCGGGCGTGCTGGCGGCACTCGAGGCGCTGCGGCCGAAGTTGCCGATCAATGCGCAGGCCGTGCGGACCGGCCTGGCGATGGTCGAACTGCCCGGGCGTTTCCAGATCGTGCCCGGCGAGCCGGCACTGGTGCTCGATGTCGCGCATAACCCGCATGCCGTCGCGGCGCTGGCCGAAAACCTCGATGCGATGGGTTTCTACCCGACCACACACGCCGTCTTCGGCGTGATGGCGGACAAGGACCTCGACCCGATCTTCGCCCGGATCGGCCCGCTGATCGACCGCTGGTACTTCACCGATCTGCCAACGCCGCGCGCCGCCAAGGCGCAGGACATGCTGGCGCGCTGGCAGGCGCAGAACAAGCGCACCGACGTGGCCGCAAGCGTGCATGCGGACCCGATGGCTGCGCTCCAGGCCACCATCGAGCAGGCGGACCCCGCTGATAGAATCGTCGTCTTTGGATCGTTCTTCACAGTGGGTGGCGTGCTGGCGCACGGGACGCCCCGTCTGCAGGCCAAGCACCTGCTGCCAGGCGCCTGACCGGCCCGACCAAGCCTCGTTGCCGGCGCTTCTCGACACACCAAGCTGCTCTCTCAGGGATCGAATTTCATGGCGTTTTTCAAGTTTCGCGCCCGCGGCCCAGCCAATGAAGGACGCAACGCCAGCGTCCCGGCGGCACCAGCGGAGAGCGTCGAAGCCATGCGCCGTCGGGCTCGCCATCGCCTGCTCGGCGCGGCCGTGCTGGTCCTGCTCGGCGTGATCGGCTTTCCGCTGCTCTTCGATACCCAGCCGCGGCCGATCGCGGTCGACATTCCGATCGAGATTCCCGATCGCACCAAGAGCAAGCCGTTGACCGTACCGTCTGCAGCGGCCTCGGCACCGACGGGCTCTACCGCCGATGCTGGATC
>CAIQMJ010000572.1 GCA_903872875.1 uncultured Variovorax sp. | reverse complement strand
GAGCCGAAATTGAGCTTGGCCAGAACACTCCTCGCTTCTTCGTAGGCGAGTGGACACACCCTTTTGGCCCTGGCCTCAAGGAATCTCGATGCCGGCTGGTGCTCGATGCGACTGCGGGCCGCATGCTCGCTGCGCAGATCTGGACTGGCCTGCGCTTTGAGGGTATGAACCGCTTGATGCATGCTGATCTGGAAGAAACCGTCATCGGGGCCAACGCTGCCGATGAATGCCCTGATGAATTTGGGTTGGTGCCCTGTGACACTCTTCCTGAGTGGTCCGCCGCCAACTGACGAACCTCCTTTTACCGATTTTCAAAACCCTTGCGGGCCCACCGCATGGGGGCACCGCTTCCCCTGGAGTGGACGATGCCATTGAACAGTTCCCCCGCCATGACCAAGCTCGATGAATGGTCCCTTCGAATCCTTGCTGCTGCGCGATTGGGGCTCCATCCCAATCACGTGAAGGAAGCTCAGGATCACCTGCAGGGCAAGCCTCTGGAGGCCATGATGGACGTGTCCCTTTGTCGTGAAGCTGGCGCGATCAACAAGCGCCTTGCAGACGATGAGTTCATGGTCTGCGAAGCCAATGAGTGCATCTCCAGCCTGATGGCCCAGTTTGGGCTCAGTCAGGTGTCGTAGAGGCGCTCAGTGCCGGCTGTGACGCTCGAAATGTGATCAGCCCTGGTCACCCTATGTCTTGTGAGCCCAAGCGCTCACAGGGCTTTTCAAAGCCTCCGATGCTGGTGGTTTCGAAAAGTGATTTCTCTTTCCTCGCGTAATGCCTGGAATTGAAGCGGTAGCTGGCCGCGCAATAGCAACTCAGCAATCCTGTCGCCTCGGCGATTTTTCAACCCTCGCGGGCCTGCCCGACGAGGAAAGGGCTCGCGTATTCATCGGAGTGTGCATGCCTGTTGTTTTTTCCCCTGATCTGTCCCGTGCACAACGCATTGAGTTGCGCAATCAGACCAAAGCCCAAGTAGAGGAAGTCGTTCAAGCGCTTGATGGCAAGCTTGAATTGTGGTGCCAGAGCGCTGCTGTCGAGTGGGAGTACGTCAACGCATCTGTTGGCGACTTCACTTGTCGTGTCGGCGTTTCTCTGGGTGGCGTTGTCTCCGTCAATGGGGACCCTTTCACCGTCTCTGCGCGTGAGATGGTCACTTCGACGGAGCTTATTCGTCAATCCATCACTGAGCGCATCTCTCGCGGCTATTGAAGCCATTGTGTCGGCCTTCCGTGTTCGGTCACTCCTTGGAGTGATTTGAAGCGCTGGGGTCTAGCCTAAACGGCTCGTAAGAGCAATTTCACCCACCTGGGGCCAACCCCGGTGGGGAGGTGGCCCCCTTTCTATGGAGATCACCATGAAAAAAATGAAGACCGTTCGCACCAGCGAAATCTATGGCCGCGCTTTGGCCTGGGCAGTTGCTTTGGTTCAGGGCCGTGCGCTCAGAGAGCCGGTGTATGCCACCAATGACGATGTGAAGGATCTCCCGATCCCGTTCACGCTGTACGAGGTGACGCACGTTCTGCGCAACGATGTCTTGGTCAGCACGCATGTGCAGCCTGTGACGGTCGAGCGTTACGGCATCCTCCAGCACGTAAGGGCAACGGCGCCAAGCATCACCTTCCGAGGTGCTGACGGCCGCCGATCCCTGGGTTCTGTGAGTATGTTCTTCTTGACCGAGGAGGAAGCCCAGCTGGACGTCCAACTTCAAATGAAAGGCGGTCTGAAAGGCTTTGATCCCGAGACCGACTGGCGACAAACCGGCGACCTCATCGATGAGGTCGGGATCATGTTCCAGTCGAGCGGGCACCTTGAGGTTCTCGCATACACACGTATGCGTGGCACTAGCGGCCCCACAGCAATCGGCGCCAGCCACCGCCAGGCTGCATTGCGTTTGGTCGTGATGTTGAAATTTGGCAAGGAGATCGAGGTGCCCGTTGAGTTGTTGGGTTGACCCGATCCATATCGATGCAAGCTGCTCCGAGCCTGTGAAGGGTAGGGCAGCACGCTAGTCCCCTGTATTCGCTACAGGGGTTTTTGAAGCCTTGGGGCGT
>CAIQMJ010000571.1 GCA_903872875.1 uncultured Variovorax sp. | reverse complement strand
TCGGTCGGCTCGGTGTCGCCCTATGTCGGTCTCTTCGGCACGGTCTGGGGGATCATGCATGCATTCACCGGCCTCGCCGCGCTCGCGCAGGTGACGCTCGCCACGGTGGCGCCCGGCATCGCCGAAGCACTGGTCGCGACGGCGATCGGGCTGTTCTCGGCGATTCCCGCGGTGGTCAGCTACAACCGCTTCGCCCGCGAGATCGACAAGATCGCGATCTCGCTGGAGACCTTCACCGAGGAGTTCTCCAACATCCTGCAGCGCAACCTGTCGGTGCACCTGCCTTCGCACGGCGGCGGTGGTTCGGCCACCGGCCGCTGAGCGCACAGACGCCCGCACGCACAAGGACCCGACCCGATGGCATCCGTTTCCTCCCGCGGCCGCGGCCGGCGCACGATCAACGAGATCAACATGGTCCCGTTCATCGACGTGATGCTGGTGCTGCTGATCATCTTCATGGTCACCGCGCCGCTCATCACGCCGAGCGTGATCAACCTTCCCACGGTCGACCGCGCCAACCGTCAGCCCGACAAGCCGATCGAGATCGTCATCAAGAGCGACGACGAGATCCAGATCAAGAAGGACTCGTCGACCGGCAGCGGCGGCAGCGCCGTGCCGTTCACGCAGATCGGCGCCGCCGCCAAGGCCGCACAGGGCGGCGCCGCCGAACGGCCGGTCGTGATCAGCGCGGACAAGAGCGTGAAGTACGAGACCGTCGTCAAGGCCATGAACGAGCTCAAGCGCGCCGGCATCGAGCGCGTCGGCCTCTCGGTCCAGACCTCTGGAGCGAAGTAAGGCATGTCGCTCGCCGCCGACCGTCCCGAGTTCGCGCCGCCGCCCCAGCGCGGCACGCCGCGTGCCGTCGCACTGGCGCTGGTGGCGCATGTCCTGCTGATTGCCGCGCTGACCTGGGGCGTCCATTGGAAGCGCGACTCGGAAAACGAAGCCGTCGAGGCCGAACTCTGGTCGACCACCGTCCAGCAGGCAGCCCCACGGCTGTCGGCACCGACACCGCCTGCGCCTGCACCGGAACCTACGCCCGCGCCACCACCGCCCCCTCCTCCCCCGCCGCCCGCGCCGCAAGTGCGCGCACCCGACCCGGCGCCGGCGCCCAAGGCGCCCGACATCGCGCTCGAGCGCGAGCAGAAGCGCATCGCGCAGCAGGAACGCGAGCGCGAACTCGAGGCCGCACGCCAGCAGAAGCTGAAACAGGAAGCCGCCCAGAAGGCCGCGCAGGACCGCAAGGCGCAGCAGTTGGCCCAGCAGCGCGCCGAAGAAGAAGCCGAACGCAAGGAAGCACAGCAGAAGGCGCAGGCCGAAGCCCAGCGACGCGAAGCGGCCGAAGCCAAGCAGGCGGCCGCCGCCGATGCGGCCAGGAAAAAGGCAGCGGCCGAAGCCAAGGCCGTGGCCGATGCCAAGAAGAAGGAAGCCGATGCCAAGCAGGCCGCGGCAGACCGCGCTGCCACGCTCAAGCGCATGCAGGGCATGGCCGGTGCCGACGACCAGACATCGGCACCGAAGCTTGGAAAAGCTGGCGGTACCGGAGGGGGAACCTCCTCCGGCTATTTCGGGCGCGTCGCCGCGCTGATCAAGCGCAATGTTGTCTTCGACCCGGAGTCGGTCAGCGGCAACCCCGAAGTGGAGATCCAGATCCAGACGTCGCCGGATGGGACGATCGTCGGAACGCCACGACTCGTGAAATCAAGCGGAAATCCGGCGTGGGATGAAGCGGCACTGCGCGCGGTCCAGAAAACGGCGGTGGTGCCACGCGATATCGATGGCCGCGTGCCTTCGCCTTTCCCGATCATCGCGGTCAGGCCGAAGAACTGACGCGCCATCCTCACTCGTAAACGATCGCCGCCTTGCCCGCCTCGGCCTGCGCCGTCCAGCTCGCCAGCGCGGCATCGGTCGGGAAGAACTTGGCACGTTCGCCGAGTTGCAATTCGACCTGCGCCCCGTTGCGTTCCATGGCCAGCCGCACCGTCAGCCCGGTGTGCAACTCGCCGACTTCACTGACCTCCACGCGTGGCGGAAAGTCCTTGACCAGCCGTGCGATGTCCGGCGCCTTTCCGTTCACCGCGACGCGCAAAAACTTGCCGAAACGGCAGCGTGCGGTCGCCAGGTCATAGACCTGCTGCACCTGGAAGCGCGCCTCGAAACCGCCGCGCCCGGGCTGCAGCCGGCCGCTCACGATCACGAGTTCGTCGTCCTTCAGCGTATTGCGGTTGGCGTTCATCACCGCCTCGTCGGCTGTCGCCTCGATGGTGTCGGACTTGTCATCCAGCTTGAAGATCGCCAGCCGCCCGCGCTGGCCGTTGATGACGCGCATGTCGCTCACGATGCCGGCGATCACCTGCTGCTCGCGGCTGTCCATCAGGTCGGTGATCTCGCGCTTGCAGAAGCGCCGAACCTCGTGCGCCACCTCGTCGAACAAGTGGCCCGACAGGTAGAAGCCGACGGCGGTCTTCTCGTAGGTCAGGCGTTCCTTCACGCCCCAGGGCGTCATGTCGATCAGCTCCGGCTCCTGCGTGGCAGAGCCGTGCTCGCTGTCGCCGAAGATGTCGACCTGCGCCGCGTTCGCCTCGGTCGCCGCGGAAAAGTCGAAGGCCCGGTCGATCGACGCCACCAGCGACGCGCGGTTCTGCTGGATCGCGTCGAAGGCACCGGCCTTGATCAGCGCTTCGACCGTGCGCTTG
>CAIQMJ010000570.1 GCA_903872875.1 uncultured Variovorax sp. | reverse complement strand
TCGAGATCCTGCCCGGCAACGCCGCGCAGATCCTCATGGGCCCCGACGCCGACCCGGCCGCAGTGGCTGCGCTCGCCACCAAGCTCGGCCTGGACCTGCCGGCCTGGACACGCTACTGGCAATGGATCGGCGGGCTCCTCACCGGCGACCTGGGTGACAGCTATGCCTATGGCTCGCCGGTGCTCGAGCTGATCCTCGAGCGCCTGACCCTGACGGTGCCGCTGGCGCTGACGGCCATGGCGCTGACGACCATCTTCGCGCTGCTGGTCGGCGTGACCGCGGCCGCGCGGCACAACCAGATGGGCGACGTCGGCCTGATGGGCATGGCGCAGCTGGGCATCGCGGTGCCGAACTTCTGGTTCGCGATCCTGCTGATCCTGCTGTTCTCGGTGAAGCTGCAGTGGTTCTCCGCGGGCGGCTTCGACGGCTGGGGCGAAGGCGCCGGCGGCATCGTGCAGGGCCTGAAGTCGCTGCTGCTGCCGGCACTGGCACTCGCGGTCGTGCAGTCGGCGATCCTCGCGCGCATCACGCGCTCGGCGGTGCTGGAGGTGATGCGCGAAGACTTCGTGCGCACCGCGCGGGCCAAGGGCGTGTCGCAGCGCTCGGTGCTCTGGACGCACGTGCTGCGCAACGCGCTCATCCCGGTCGTGACCGTGATGGGCATGCAGTTCTCCGAGCTGCTGGCCGGCACGATCGTGATCGAGAACGTGTTCTATCTGCCAGGCCTGGGCCGCCTCATCTTCCAGGCGATCAGCAACCGCGACCTGATCGTGGTGCGCGACTGCGTGATGCTGCTCGCCGCCATGGTGGTCATCGTCAACTTCGTGGTCGACGTGCTCTATGCCGTCATCGACCCCCGCGTGAAAGCCAGCGACATATGAACGCCATCACCCTCGACAAGCCCGCCGTGGCCGCTGCGCCCAAGGCGCCCGGCTTCTGGCGCCGCGCGACCGGCCACCGCAGCTTCATGGTGGGCGCCGTGCTGTCGGGCCTGCTGATCGCCGCGGCCGTGCTGTCGCTCGTCTGGACGCCGTGGTCGGTCTCCGAGATGGACATGGCCAACAAGATGCAGTCGCCGACCTGGGCGCACTGGCTGGGCACGGACGCCTATGGCCGCGACGTCGCCTCGCTGCTGCTGGCAGGAGCGCGCGCGTCGATCCTGGTGGGCGTGATCGCGGTCGGCATCGGCCTGGTGGTCGGCACCGCCCTCGGCCTGCTCGCCGCCGCACGTCGCGGCTGGGTGGAAGAGGCCGTGATGCGATTCACCGACTTCTCGCTCGCCTTCCCCGCGATCCTCTCGGCCATCATGCTGACGGCCGTGTTCGGCGCGGGGCTGGTCAACGCGATCATCGCCATCGGCATCTACAACATCCCGACCTTTGCGCGGATCACGCGCGCATCGGCCAACGCGATCTGGTCGCGCGAATACGTGGCGGCTGCACGCGCGTGCGGCAAGGGCACGTTCTCCATCACGATGCAACACGTGCTGCCAAACATCTCGGCGGTACTGATCGTGCAGATCACCATCCGCTTCGCCGTCGCGATCCTGGCCGAGGCCGCCCTGTCCTACCTGGGCATGGGCACGCAGCCGCCGCAGGCGTCGTGGGGCCGCATGCTGAGCGAAGCGCAGACGCTGATGTTCCAGGCGCCCTTGCTCGCGGTGTTCCCCGGCATGGCGATCGCCCTGGCCGTCCTCGGCCTCAACCTGCTCGGCGACGGCTTGCGCGACCTTCTGGACCCACGCCTGGCGCGCGCACGGTGAATATGCACACAACGAGAACCGACATGTCCCTTCTTGAAGTCAACAACCTTCGCATCGGCCTGCAGACGCAGCGCGGGCCAGCCGAAGCCGTGCGCGGCATCGGTTTCTCGCTCGAACGCGGCGAAACGCTGGGCATCGTCGGCGAGTCCGGCTGCGGCAAGTCGATCACCGTGCAGTCGCTGATGGGCCTGCTGCCCTCGAGCGCCAAGGTCACGGGCAGCATCCGTTTCGCGGGCACCGAACTCGTCGGCCTCAACGAGCGCGAGATGTGCAGGATCCGCGGCAACCGCATCGGCATGATCTTCCAGGAGCCGATGACGGCGCTGAATCCGGTGCACACCATCTCGCGCCAGATCGGCGAGCCGCTGCGCCTGCATCGCGGGCTGACCGGCGCTGCGGCGCGCAAGGAAGTGCTGGCGCTGCTCGAACGCGTCGGCATTCCCGACCCGGCCTCGCGCCTCGACGCCTATCCGCACCAGTTCTCGGGCGGACAGCGCCAGCGCATCGGCATCGCGATGGCCCTCGCCTGCGGACCCGATCTGCTGATCGCCGACGAGCCGACGACCGCGCTCGACGTGACGATCCAGAAGCAGATCCTCGACCTGATCCAGAGCCTGGTGGCCGAACGCGGCATGGCGCTGATCCTGATCTCGAACGACCTCGGAGTGATCGCGCGCAGCGTGTCGAAGATGCTCGTGATGTACGGCGGCAGCGTGGTCGAGAGCGGCCCGACGGAGCGCGTCTTCGCTGAGCGTGCACACCCGTACACCAAGGGCCTGTTCGCGGCGCGGCCGGCGCTCGGCGCACCGCGCGGCGTGCGGCTGGAGACGATCCGCGGCAGCGTGCCCGAGCTGGTCGACATGCCGAAGGGATGTCCGTTCGCGGGTCGCTGCAGCCAGACCATCGATGCCTGCGTGTCGATGCGTCCGGCGGTGACCTACATGCCGGGTGGCCACGAGGTGCGCTGCAGCCGGCTGCCCGAAACACTGATGGAGATGGTGGCATGAACACATCGACGGACAACCCCATGGCGCCGCTGCTCGAAGTGACCGACCTGGTACGGCACTACCCGCTGCCGCGCGAATCGCTGTTCACGCCGCCCGCGCAGGTCAAGGCGCTGAACGGCGTCAGCTTCACCGTGCGCCAGGGCCAGAGCCTGGGCATCGTCGGCGAGTCCGGCTCGGGCAAGTCCACGATCGCGCGGCTGGTCATGGCGCTGGACCGCCCGACATCCGGCAGCGTGAAGCTGCTCGGCCGCGACCTGAACGCGATGTCGCGCGACGAGCTGCGCGCAGCACGGCGCGACATCCAGATGGTCTTCCAGGACCCGTATGGCTCGCTCGATCCGCGCCAGACCGTGGCGCAGATCGTCGCCGAGCCCCTCGAAGCGCAAGCCGAGACCAGCCGCGCCGAACAGCGCAAGCGCGCATCGGAGTCACTGTCGGCCGTCGGCCTGCGCACCACCGACCTCGACAAGTACCCGCACGAGTTCTCGGGCGGCCAGCGCCAGCGCATCGCGATCGCGCGTGCCCTGATCACGCGGCCCAAGCTGATCGTCGCCGACGAGCCCGTGAGCGCACTGGACGTGTCGGTGCAGGCGCAGGTGCTGAACCTCATGACCGACCTGCAGCAGGAGTTCGGCATCAGCTACCTGCTGATCAGCCACGACCTCGCAGTGGTGAACCACCTGTGCGACGACGTGTGCGTGCTGAACCGCGGCCTGGTGGTCGAGCGCGGCGCGCCGCAGGAGCTGTTCTCCAACGCCCGGCATCCCTACACGCAGACGCTGCTGGCGGCGGTGCCGCGTGCCGAGCCGGTGCACCACTGACACCCCGAAACCTTCATTCCTTTTTTCTCGTCCACTCGTCCCCTGGAGTCATTGACCATGTTGAAACGTCGCACGCTTCTCGCATCGACCGGCCTCGCCGCCGTCGGTGCCGCCCTGCCCATCCTCGCAACCGCGCAGAGCCGCAAGGACTCGGTCGTCATCGGCCTGACGCTGGAACCGCCGGGGCTCGACCCGACCGCCGCTGCCGCCGTCGCCATTGCCGAAGTCGTGCAGTACAACATCTTCGAAACGCTCACCAAGATCAACGCCGACGGCAAGGTCACGCCGCTGCTGGCCGAGAGCTGGGAGATCTCGCCCGACCTGCGCACCTACACCTTCAAGCTGCGCAAGGGCGTCAAGTTCCAGAACGGCGAGCCCTTCAATGCCGCCACGGTCAAGTTCTCGTTCGATCGCGCGTCCGGTGAGAAGAGCACCAACAAGGACAAGCGCATGTTCCAGAAGCTCAGCACGCAGGCGGTGGACGAATACACGGTGGTGGTCATCAACAAGGAGATCGATCCCGACCTGCCCTTCCTGCTCGGCCAGGCGACCGCCGTGATCGTCGAACCGAAGAGTGCCGACACCAACGCGAGCAAGCCGGTCGGCACCGGCCCGTACAAGCTCGACAGCTGGTCGAAGGGCTCGTCGCTGACCGTCAGCAAGTGGGACGGCTTTCGCAACCCGGGCGAAGCGAAGATCAGGAAGGCGACCTTCCGCTTCATCTCCGACACCGCGGCGCAGACCTCGGCGCTGCTGGCCGGCGACATCGACGTGTTCCCGCGCATCGGCACGCGCGCGGTGCCGCAGTTCAAGAACAACCCGCAGTTCCAGACCATCCTGGCGGGCTCGCGCGGCAAGACCATCCTCACCATCAACAACCGCCGCAAGCCGCTGAACGACGTGCGTGTGCGCCGCGCCATCCTGGCCGCGATCGACCGCAAGGCGATCATCGAAGGCGCCGCGGACGGCTACGGCGTGCCGATCGGCAGCCACTACGTGCCGGGCACGCCGGGCTATGTCGACACGACGGGCATCAACCCCTTCGACATCGAGAAGGCCAGGAAGCTGCTGGCCGAAGC
>CAIQMJ010000569.1 GCA_903872875.1 uncultured Variovorax sp. | reverse complement strand
GGTCGCCAGCCGTCGCTTTCCAATTTTGCCAGCTGGACCTTCCACGTCGATTCGGCGTTGAATGCGGTTGGCGTCAGTGTAGTGCTGGCGGCGCCAGCTTCCGGGGGCCGCTTTGGCCTGCGGCGCAGGATCATGGCTGTAGCGGTCAGACGGCTGGTGTCCTCCCGTTGCGGCGCCCCGCTCACGCTGGAGTCGCCGGCAGCGGAATTTCTCTGCGGCGTTTCGAACACGAGCGTCAGAACACCATTCAACGGATCGGCGGACGACTCCTCATAGTCAAGTCCAAACCGCGCGCCAGCGGTTTCGCCGGGCGGTCCGGCCAGGGCCGCGCGCTGTCTCAGTGTGAAGATTAAACTGGGAGATTCCTGCGCATCGCGATCTTCGCAACTAACCGCTAACGGCGCGCTCTCCTGGTCGAGCAGGTCAACCGCAGTGACGAAAAAGCGATAGCGCTGCGGCATGGCAGCGGCCGGCGCCCGCGTACCCGGGCGCCAGCGGTCGGCCGTCCAGTCTGGGTCGGGCGGCGCCGCGCCGTCCCAATGCGGCAACTGGCCGCCTCCCCCCAGACCGAAAAAATCCTTGCGCAAGTCGTAGGCGAAGCTGGCCGATTTTTCGGTGCCGCGAACCGGCAATGGCGCGTCGGCGCTGGGGTTGGTGATATCGGTGGTTACGTCCGGCCGTGGCATCAATGGCTGCCAGCACGGATTTTCAAGTTCTGTGCGCAGCGCCGCGAGCGGCGCACCACTTGCATCCGAGAGCGCGAGCGCGAGGTCCTTGCCGGGCGAATAGCGGCGCGTCATCAGCCACGGTCGCAGCTTCTGGAACTCGGCCACCGACGGCACGCGCATGGGATCGTCGAAATAGGGATCTGATAGCGGATGGCCTTCCCACATGCCGTAAACATTGAACGCGATCGCACTGGAGCCCTCTGGCAGCGGGTCGATGGCGATCTCGACGCGCCCGTCGCCGGTGCGAAAGCCCAACTGGTCGCGATCGTTACCCTGGGCGCTAGCTGGCGGTGTCTGGAACAGGTCATAGTCGATGCGGGCGCCCGGCGGTGGCGACACGGGATGTGAGCTGCCGAAGCTGAGTGCGCGCTTCAGGTCGACGTAACACAGCGATGTGGTGCCGTCATTGAATTGCTCGGTGCCGGCAGCAGCAGCAAGCTCGCCCGGCGCCGCATCGGTGAGCTGCGCCGAGCGGCTCGGCGCAATCGCCTGCGCGACTTTCCTTTGCACGACGTTCACTCGCAAGCCGTGGCCCGCATCCATCAGGGCCCGCACGTCGTGTTCTGAGAAACGAAACGACCTGCCCAGCCCGAGTGCCTCGGACGACGTGCGCGGCCGGCCGCGCAGCGCGGGGTCGCCGGCGGCGCCGGTCGGGTCGCTCCAGTAGTCGATCAAGCGGCCGCCGTGCAGCATCCGCAAGCGAATATGCCGGCGCACTTGTTCGGCCTGTGTCTTGATGCGCGCGACGTCGTCCAGCGTCGCACCATCGGCGAGGGCACGCGCCAGCAGCGCTAGATCGACAACGCGGCCCACTTGGCCCGCCGCCGTCGCGTTCACCGCAAGTCCGCGCCACAAGTCCATCGGCAGCGCCGCGCCCTGGTCAAACATCATCGCCGCGGGCACAGCGCCGAGCATGCTGGCGGTCTGGCGTAGCAGGCGCGGAATATGGTCGGCGCGATGTTCACCGCCGACCAGCCATACCGCGAAGCGCGCGCTCAGGTCGTCGACCAGGGCGGCGTCGCCCAAGCGGGCTGCCAGCACGTCGCCGCCGGCGTCGTACAGCGCGGCCAGGCCGCTACGCAGCCGCTGCGCGACGCGAAACGCAACACGAGCGCGGTGGGTATCCTGCAGCAAGTGCAACACGCCAAACGGCTTGCCGTCCATATTGCCGTCGATACTGTCGTCCGGATCGACCGCGCGCATCGGGCGCTGTGCTTGCGCCCACTTTCCGTCTAACGGGAATGGCCATGCCTGTGTGCTGCGTGGCGGGTCGAGCATGAAGTACAGCAGCGGTGCGACGTGTTCGCGAGCCAGTTCGCGCAACACCGTGGTTCCGTCGCGATCCATTGCCTCGACGCTGACGTCGAATCCGTCGTCGCAAGACGGCAGCTTGTCGCTGGAGCCATCGCCAAGCGTCCAGCGCGCCACCAAGTCGAAGGTGGCCAGGTCGTCTTCCGAGCGCCGCAGCGCCGCGATGGCTTGGATGGTATCGGTGGTCATAGGATTTCGTGCTCCTATGCGAGTGCGGGAGCGGGCAATGCAGCCAGCCCGAGGGAGAAAGGCAGCGAGTCGAGGGGGCAGCCGTCGTCGCGGAGGACGTATTCGACTTCTGCTTCGGTCTCGTAGGTCACGCACAGAATCTTGACCTTGAGTTTGAACGCGGCCTTGGCGCGGGCGCGCGTGAGCCCGTGGTTCAGCGAACCGCAGACCTGAAAGCGCAGATAAGCGGAAGCATCGATGCCGACCAGGGTGACCCCCATGAACTCGACGTGCAGCTTCCCCCAGATATCGCCGAACACTTCGCCCAGCAACTCGACATCCTTGACGTCGAGGAATGCCAAGCTGGCGTCAAGGTCTGCCAGGGCCTGGCCGAACAGCGCCGAATCACCGTCCTCGAGTGCCCAATAAGCGCTGGCGAGGCCTGCGTGCGCGGCGAGCAGCAGCGGCGGCGGCTGGAAGGCAAGGCTGTTCGAGGTTCGAAAGCGCAGCATCAGCAGTCCGCCGACCATGATGCCGACGTCGGCTGATCCCTTGACGCCGCCACCGCCCACTTCCAGCGCCCAGGTCCAGCCGGCGCGGAACGCCATGCCCAAGGTGAAGCCATCCCCATCCATCCGGAACAGCACCCCGCCCTGGAAGGTATTGATTGGCGTCATCCCCTTGATGTACACCTTGGTGGCCTTTTCCCAGTCGCGCGCCAAGTCATTACCCGGCAGCTTTTCCGGCCATCCTAGGCTCAAGCTGAGGCGCTTGGAACCGCCAAACCCAATCTCGAGCACCATCCGGCCGGGCGAGATGACGTATTGCGGATCGGTGCCTGGCGTGTCGGGAATGTTGATCTTTGGGATCTGCAGGCCGACGGCTAGGTAGCGCTCCGGATAGTTGAGCAGGATCGAGAAGCGCACCCGGTACGCCCCTAGCAGCGCGGCGACGCTGTCGATGCGCACGATGCCGGTGTCGTTGAACACCAGCGAAGTCAAGTCCTCGCTCTTTTCGGACGGCGCCTGCGCTAGCAGGGGGTGGGTTTCGAGGAAACCCGAGCCGGCCACGGTGGTACCGATGGAAGTGGAAGGCTGCCACTTGTCGAGCCACTTGTCCACGGCGCCTGTGCCGGGACGCAGCAGCTCGAGCACCGAAGAAGTAGGCGAGCTGATCAGCTTTGCCATGTTGCCGCCGAAGTCGGCGTTATGGGCAAGCAGCAGCGCCGGCTTCTTCAGCCGCGCAGAGCCGAGCCCAATGGTCGTGTCGCTGGTGAGTGAGGCGACCCAGAACACGGCGCCGTTGATGCTG
>CAIQMJ010000568.1 GCA_903872875.1 uncultured Variovorax sp. | reverse complement strand
CGTTGTACCAGCGGATGTACGAGTCGACTGCCTCGATGAATTGCTCAATGGTGGCGTTCTTCCAGTCCCGAGGATAGAACAGCTCGTTCTTCAGCCGACCGAAGAAGCCTTCGCAAGCTGCGTTGTCAGGTGAGCATGCCTTCCGGGACATCGAGCGGATGAGGTTCGCGTCGCTCATTCTTGATAGCCAACCTGGCCAGCGGTAGTGACCGCCCCGATCGGAGTGAACCACGGGACGATCAGCCGTGTCGGCCACCGTCTCGATGGCTGCGTCCAGCATCGTGTTGACCAACTCCGCATCCGGATTAGTGCCAATGGTCCAGCTGACGACCATTCCGTCGAAGCAGTCGATGATGGGCGAGAGGTACACCTTGCCAGCCGGGATCTGGAACTCCGTGATATCCGTGAGCCATTTCGCGTTGGGCACCACGGCCTGGAAGTCGCGGTTGATGAGGTTCTCGGGCGCTGGGCTGATCTCGCCAAGGTATGACGCATACCTGCGCTTCCTGGGTCTTGGAACAACCAGGCTCTCCTGCTTCATCAATCGCTGAACGACCTTCTCCGAGATCGTGACGTCCTGCCTCGTGAGCGAAGCCTGCAGCCTGCGGTAGCCATAGCAGCGGTGGTTCGACTCAAAGATGTCGGTGATGGATTGCCGCACCTCCAGATACTTGTCGCCCACCGCTGCACGGGCCCGGTGATAGAAGTACGAACTGCGCGCAAGATCCAACTGTGCAAGGAGTTCTGGCAGGCCATAGTGCTCCCTGAGGGCGTCAATCAGCAGTGTCTTCTCCCGGTTGGACAGGAGCTGCAGGTCGACGCCCAGGCCTTTTTTTAACAGTTCGTTGGCCTTGTTCAAGAGGTCCTGCTCGAGGCGCAGTTGCCTGACTTCGCGGCGCAGCGACTCCACTTGGCGCTCGAGTTCGTCGCGTTCTCGCGATGACGGCGTTTGATTGTTGCGTTTCATGGATGCGGGTGCCTCACGTCCCAGAAGTTGGTTCTTTCCAGTTGTACAGGGTCGGCCGGCACACGCCGAACTTGCCGGCTACAGCCTGCGCACTTTCCTCACGCGTGCAAAGCTCCATGACTCCCGCTTGCATTAGCTTCCCGGAATACCTTCGTCGCCCCACACTGCCAACGACAGCCCTTCTGGCCTCAGGAATGGCCTCTCGAACCCACGCGGTCAGTGTCCCTCTGCCGGGGTAGCCCAATGCCCTCATGGTGGCAGCAATGCAGCGGTCATGAGCGAGGTAGTGCTCGATAGCTGCCGCTTTTTGCTCCTGCGAGAACTTGGGTCGCCGGCCCGCATAGCCCGCTGGCAAGTCGAGCTTCTGCTGGTATTCGTTGTACCAGCCCTTCAGAGAATTCTTTGTTGGATAACCCAGCTGACGGATCGTGGGTCTGCCGCGTTTGCCAAGCTTGATGTAGAGCTCAACGGCTCGAATCCGTTCTTCGTATGAATACATGAACTACCTCCTGGTAGTCCAAGTTTTCGTCCGCACCCCCTCGCCGGGCTTAGTGGGTCACTTCTGGATGGAAATCAACACACGTGAGCACTATCTCCGATCAACAAGCCGGCACCCGCCGGCGGCGGTGGCAATGGCTCAGGGCGTCAACGCGAATCTGCTGCGGCGATGGGTGCGTGATGCGGAGATGAACTCGGGAGTCACCGTCGTCAGCTCGGCCGCCACCGAGGTCTCTAAGGCGCAAGAGGCCAAGACATCATTCGTCCCAGTCAGCTTGCCGCCAGCAGTCCAGCCGGCTCGTGCACCGGATGTTCGCATCGAGCTGCGGCGCGGTCCGATGGCGGTCACCGTGACCTGGCCGGCCAGCGCTGCCAGCGAGTGCGCGGTCTGGATGCGCGAGCTGCTTCGATGATCCGCATCGAAGCGATGTGGCTGGCCGCTCAGCCCATCGACATGCGTGCTGGCGCTGACCGTCTGCTGGCGCGCGTCGTGCAAGTCTTCGGTACTGCGCAAGCACATCATGGTTACCTGTTCGCAAACGCCCGCGGCACGCGCATCAAGCTGCTCGTGCACGACGGCTTCGGCGTCTGGTGCGCGGCGCGCCGGCTTAACACCGGCCACTTCGTCTGGCCGAGCACGGCCAACGTGACGCCCTCGCTGTCGCTCACACCCGCGCAGTTCGATGCCTTGGTCCTTGGCCTGCCATGGCAGCGCCTTCCCGAACTAAGCGTCATCACGCGAGCCTAAGGCTCAGACCCAACTGCCCTTCTACGCGTTGACAGTGGATGTGCCGATGTTGGCATCGGAGTGCACTGGCATCATTCAAAGCATGCTTGGCGCGCGTGATCTTCCTGCAGCGAATCCTTCGGGACTGTCCGCCGAGACAGCTGCGCTGGTCGCGCAGTTGCTTGAGCGGCTGCACGACCAGGAGCAACAGCTGGCAGAGCATGGCCGAATCCTTGCGCGACCAGGCGCTCGCCGAACGCGACGCGCTGCTGCAGCGCAAGGACCGCGAGATCGCACTGCGCGAGGCCAGGATCGAGAAGATCACCTTCGAGCTGGCCAGGCTCAAGCGATGGAAGTTCGGCGCCAAGTCCGAGGCCATGAGCGCCGAGCAGCGCCGCCTGTTCGAGGAGACGCTGGCCGAGGACGAGGCGGGCCTGCGCGAGCAGCTCGAGCGGCTTCGGCGTGAAGCTGCGGCGGCCGCTGCCGCCGCAGCTGCCTCGGACACAACGACCAAGGCGCCCCCGCGCCGGCCGCGCCGCAACCCGTTCCCCGATCACTTGCGCCGTGTGGAACACCACCACGAGCCCGAGCGCACCGACTGCCTGGAACCCGGCTGCGGGCGCCCGATGACGCGCATCGGCGAGGAGTTCAGCGAGCGGCTGGACATCGTGCCGGCCGAGTTCTTCGTGCATCGCCACATCTATGGCAAGTGGGCCTGCCGCTGCTGCCAGGTGCTGCGCCAGGCGCCCAGCGTGGCAGAAGTCATCGAAGGCGGTATCGCTGCCAGCGGCTTCGTCGCGCACACGCTGATCAGCCGCTTCGTGGACCACATGCCGTACTACCGGCAAGCGACCATCAACGCCCGCAGCGGCGTGCACACACCGCGCTCAACGCTGGCGTCCATCACCGGCCAGGCCGGCGCGGCGCTAGAGCCGCTGCACGAGGCGCACAGGCGCTTCATCCTCAGCTGCGCGGTGCTGCACGCCGACGAGACCCCAGTGGCCCTGCTGGACCCCGGCGCGGGCAAGACGCGCCGAGCCTACGTCTGGGCCTACGCCAGAAGCTGGCACGACAAGGTGCCTGGTGTGATCTACGAGTTCTGCCCGGGACGCGGGGCGCAGTACCCACTGGCATTCCTGGGAGGCCAGGAGAGACATGGCAGGCGATGGTCGGGCACGTTGCTGACCGATCGCTACAGCGCCTACGAGACCGTGGTCGATCCGCGGCTGTACCCGGACCGCTTGGGCGCGGCCTGTGCCGCGCATGCACGCCGCAACTTCGAAGAGTTGACGCACGACGGCACCAGCGTGGTGGGCCTGGAGGCGGTGCGTCGCTTCGCGCGCATCTACGGGGTCGAGGCACAGCTCAAAGAGCTCAGCGATGACGAGCGCCGGGCGCAACGCCAGCGGCTCGCCAAGCCGCTGTGGGAAGAGCTCAAGCACTGGCTACAACTGGAGCGCCGGTTGGTAGCCGACGGCGGCCCGACGGCCAAGGCCATCGACTACGCGCTGGGGCACTGGGCCGCGCTGACGCGGCACCTGGACGACGGCGCGGTCGCGCTGGACAACAACCACCTGGAGCGCCAAATCAAGCCGTGGGCCATGGGGCGCCGGGCATGGATGTTCGTGGGCAGTGAACTGGCCGGCCAGCGCGCCGCCATCGTGATGAGCCTGGTGCAGTCGGCGCGCCTGAACGGCCACGACCCCTGGGCCTACCTGCGCGACGTGCTGCAGCGCCTGCCGACGCAGCGCGCCAGCCAGATCGAGGACTTGCTGCCGCACCGATGGCAGCCAGCGTCCGACGCGCGACCATGACCTTGCTCACGCAGGCCGTGATGGTCCGGGCGAACATCGACGTCGACCGCATGAGCGCGCAGCAGAAGGTTGAGCTGGCTGACGAAATCTACGTCCAGCAGCCGAACCTGCTGGCCTCCATCCTTGTGTTGCCTCGCTACGGGGTCGACATGCTGCAGCTTGAGGTGCCGATCCACGTTCTGCTGGTCGCGTTCCAGGCCATGAAGCACTGCGGGCACGCCGTGCCGACGATCTCTGAAGACGTCCAGGAAACCTGCTTGCAGCGGCTGACGGCGACGATGCAGTTCACCGAGGGTGTGCCGCCAGATCTCGTCGAGCAGATGATCACAAAGTTCTGCGTTGACCACCCCGAGCGCTACCTGCTGGCGTTTGTATATGGCCACCTCGGCGAGCACGACCTGCTGCGCGTCAGAACCGACGCCGAGAAGTTCTTGCTGCTGACCGCCCTCAATCTCGTGGAATGCGTTGCCTACGTCGGAGCACAGCTCAAGTCCAAGTGAACCGCGTGCGGCCGGTCAAGATGGGATGACTGGACGCTCACGATGTGAGAGGCACAGCGCGACTCCGCGTGAAGCCCGGCAATCAGCCCGCTTCCCCGCTGCCCTCTCGCGAATCCGCTCTCGGCAATTCGATGGTGAACCGCACCCGTCCCGCCGCACAGGTGCCAACCGTCTCGCCGCCGTGCGCCCTGGCGATCTGCCTGGCGATGAACAGCCCCAGCCCCAGGTGCGCTCGTTCGGCCGCCGCGGAGGGAATGTCGCGCTGACGCAGTGGCTCGAACAACATCTCGATCTCTTTCGGGGGGATCTCGCCCGCGTTCTCCACCGAAATGCGAACGGATGAGTCGCCCCCTTCGATCCTCACCATGGCCCGCCCGGAAGGTTCCCCATGCTTGACCGCGTTCGACACGAGGTTCCCGAGCGCTTCTCGCACGCGTGATGCATCGAAGGCCCCTTCGGTGTCCCCGTGCACCTCGAAGGCGATCTCGGCTCCGGGGTGGCCAGCTCGGAGCAGTTCCAGTACTTCGGCACAGGCCGCGGCAAGGTCGACCGGAGCCCGCCGCAGCACCATGCCGGCGCCGAAGCTGGCCCGGCTGTACTCCAGCAGCGAATCCAGCAGCGACGCCAGGCGCTTCACGCCGCGAGAGAGCAGCGCCGTCTGCGCTGCAGGCGCGACCGCTTCCGCGCGCATCAGCTCCACCGTCAGCGCGACCGAATTGAGTGGCCCCCGAAGGTCGTGCCCGAGAATCCCGAGGAAGATCTGCCGCCAGCGCTCCCGCTCCTGCGCATAGAACTACACCGACTCGGCCACGGCCTGATCGATCGCTTCGTTGAAGCGGTTGATCTCATCAATGGCGCCGAGCCCGGGCGGGTGTGCGTCGCCCCAGAGGCGAAGGATCGAGGAGCGCAGCGCCCGGAACTCACCCACAAGCTGCTCAATGGAGATGCCCCGTTGCGCCCGCAACAGCCCGTGCGTCTGGGCCGAGGTCTGCGACGACGGCGTTGGTGCTTCGCCATGGGACCTCGCAATCGACTCCGTCCTACTTTGGGGACCCCGCAAGTCCGTTGAAATCGCCTCCAGCAGTTGCGGCAGGTGATCCCTCAGCGCCGGCTCGTCCATCTCGCGCAGCGCCGGAATGGTGCGGGCAAAGGCGATGGCCGCCTCGAGGATGGGCGCTCTGGCGGACTCCAGGAACGTGGCAAGTTGCATGTCGGTGGGTGAAGGACGGCGGATGGAAACCTTACAGCAAAGTCATCGGGAAGCAAGAGTCCTATGACACAGCCGGTGATCCTCATCGCCGACGACGAAGCCGATGCCGCGGACCTTCTCGGACTGCTGCTCGGGCTTCATCTTCCGCAGGCCGCAGTGCGCGTGGCCCATGGGGGCCAGACCGGGCTTGAGCTGGCAATCCGGGAGCGGCCGGACGCAGCCGTTCTCGACTTGGAAATGCCGGGCCTGGACGGCGAAGCGCTCGCGTTCGCTCTGCGCGCAGCCTATCCTGATCGCGTTGTCGGGCAACGTGGTGCGGCTCGCTCAGATCCGAGGCAACGGCGCGTTCGACCACCACTTCGGCAAGCCTGCCGACGTAGACGGCCTTGTCGGCCTGCTGAAGGCTCTTTCCTGAGCAGGGTTCCATCGCCCGCCCGGCCGCGATTCAGGTTGCAGCCGATGGCTGCCAGCGATGAGGCAACAGTTCTGCGACGCGACTGGCATCGCCACCAGCGTCTCGTCCGCATGCAGCACCCGACTGCGGAGCATCTCGCTGCTGAGCGCATCCACCAGCGGCTGCAGTTGCGCGCCGCACTGCCCGACGCAGGCGGCCAGCGGCGAGCGCGGGATCGCGAGGCCGGCGCGGCTGAAACCGCTTCCTGCCTGTACAACGGCAAGTGATCGAGCTACTTGGCCACGAGCACTTGCCCGAGCAGCCCAGCGGTCGGAATGCCCTTGCTATGGCATCACGCGTCAACGTTTCACTCCGACGCTAGCGGCACCTGAGCCGGGCGAACGATTAAGCAGCCCAGCAGTGACCGCCACGCCGATTAGCAGAAGTGCCATCCCTGCCAATCGCGTGATGCTGAAGCTCTCGCCATAAACCAGCGACGACATGCCCAAGCCCACGGCGGGCGCCAGCAGTGCGAAAGGTGCCACCGTGCCGGCCGAGTAGCGCTGCAGCAGATCTCCCCCCCCAGATCGCATATGCCAGCACCGTCGCCAAGAGGCCGAGGTAGACCGGCGCGAAGAGACCCCACATCGATGCATGGCTCACCGCCCACCAGAGGGCCCCCGGCCCATCCTGCGCGAACGAGAGCCCCAGTGCAGGGAGGGGAGGAACCAGGCTGGCCCACACCATCAGATGCAGCATGTTGACCTTGGGCAGCCGCTTGATCACCAGGTTGCCGACGGCCCAGCTCAACGCCGACGCAAGCGTCACCGCGAATGGGGGTGTTCGTCCTTTTCGTGCAGATTGACACGGTTTGTCAAAAAAACACCAATCAAATCAACGCCTTACGAGAGCAGCGTTTTTAGGCTGCTCGTCTTTTCGTGCAAATTGGTGCGCTTGGCTCGGTGCTCCTGAGCCCAATCGATTCGAGGTCGGCGGTAACAAGGGAGTGAAATGCCGTGCCCTCGAACGCCCCACTTGATCTGGCGTCACAAGCCTGCAGGAGGCTTTACGACAGATCCCAGGCGTCGATGGTCAGTACCTGGTTGGGCGGATAGGCCCCGATTTTGTCGTGATCAAAAATCACATTGCCCTGCCAGTTCGCCGGCATGACGTAGTCGTCGCCGATGATGGCAGGGCCACGATGCGCCGGCGGACCGTCGGCGAACATCGGCAGGACATCGCCCGCCTGAGCCGTGAAGCGGTTGGGGTAGCCGCTGAAGGCCAATTGAGTGGCTTTGCCCGCCTTGACGAGTCGGTGCAGCCAATCGATGCCGCCTGGCCCCACCTCCCAATTCGCTAGGAGGGCTGGCTTGCTGTCGATGGTCTGGTCGCGTTCCGCGGGGGTCTGGGCTGCCACAACTATCCACCAGCCGATCATCGCGTCGACCTTTCCTTGTCGATTGATCCAATGAACATGGCATTGCCGGCTCGCCATCGTAACGCCCGCCCTGCACTGGCGGCTTGGCCGAATTGGACTTGCCGGACCTTGTTGTCGTATTGGATGATCTCAGCCTTGCTTCAACTCACCCAGGAGAATTCCTCTTCACCATTCAAACGCCATTGCCACCACCGGCTGGATACGCCAGCTGGCTCGACTACGCCGTCGAATCCTTCAGCACCCGGCAGGCCTGGCTCGAAAGCCTCTGGCAAACCTGGGCCGACGACACCGCCGTCGAACTGGACCGCGACGAGATCCGCGAGTCTGCGCGTCTGGAACTGCGCGCCCTGCGAAAGGCGGCCGGAACTGCCGACCCATGAGTCCAGGCCACGTGCCGCGCACACTGCATTCACAGAGCTATCGAGTCTTTCGCGCGCCGGCCTTGGCGGCCTTTGATGCTGGCCCCTCTTGCGGCGGCACCGGTTCCGGTGGCGAGAGACGCTCCAGCAGCGCACGCAGCGTCAATGCTTCGGCTCTGAACTGAGTCGCTTCTTGTTGGGCCGCTGCGAGCCGTTCCCGCGTCGTCTGAAGATCATCGGCAAGGCCGCGATTGCTGGCCGTGAGTTCTCGTTGCGAATCCTCGGCCGCATCGGCCCTGACCTGCAGCCGCGCGACGACATCGGCCTGCCCCAAGAGGCTCTCGCGATGGCGGGCTTCGGCCTGCGCCAGTTGGCCGCGAAGCGCCTCGAGTTGCTTGTCCGCCTTGATTCGGGCCTGGCGCTCATGGTCGATGTCCAGTAGCGCACGCCGCTCAGCGGCGTCCGCGCGACCGTTCGCGACGGCCACAGCTTCGCGTGCCTTGACCAGCTCGGCGCTGAAATCCGCCCGGACCCGCTCCAGCTGATTGCGCGCTTCCTCGAGATGGCGCTGCAGTTCCTGCAGCCGTGCCAAGGCACCGGCATGGGCGCGCCGCTCTGCCTCCAGATCCGTTTGCCGTTGCTGCAGCGATTCCCGGGACGCGCTCAGTTGCTGACGCAGGGTATCGGCGCTGGCCCGCGCCTCTGCTGCCGCCTGGCGGGCCCGGGCTTCCTCACTCTGGGCTTTTTCGACTGCCGCCTGATCCTCCAGGCGCAGCGCTGCGAGTTCGTGGCGCGCCGCGGCCGTGGCCTGCCGCCACAACGCGGCGATGGCTTCCGCGGCGCTTGCTTTGAGTTCCGGCGGCAGGTCGGGATGGTCGATTTCGACGCGCGCCTTGTTGCGTAGGTCCTCCCAGAACCTGGCCAGCGCCTCGGCCGGCGCGCTCATCGAGCCCTTGCGCACAAACTGGTACAGCTTGCTGGCCGTGGGAGTGATGCCGTAGCGGAAGAACAGCAGCGCGCAAACCTCGCGATAGAGGTCTTTCGTTTCCGTAAACCGTCCCCTGAGGGCTTCTATGTCGCTCTGGAGTTCGATTTCAGTATTCATAGATAAATAATACAACGTAATACGTTGAATTTATTGAGCTAACCGACAATCTATGGACATAATCTTTCTAATGTCCATAGAATTGACGATGCTCTTCTTTTGCGCGTAGCGCCGCATGAATACTCTCGTCAGTCTGGACCGGATGATGGTGCCGATCCATCTGGATGGCAGCCGCGGCCGCAATCGCGCCAGTTCGCGATCTCAGTTGGCCGCGGTCGATGACCGCTCAGCCGTGCTGGCCTGGCTGGCCCGCTACGCCGACTCACCCGCCACCCTCTCCAGCTATCGCAAGGAGGCCGAACGCCTTCTGCTGTGGTGTGTCCTGCAGCGCGGCGCAGCCCTCTCGGACCTCGCGCACGAAGATCTTCTGCTCTACCAACGCTTCCTTGGGGACCCACAGCCGGCCGAGCGTTGGGTCATGGAGCCAGGTCAGAAGCCGGGGCGCAGCTCATCGCGCTGGCGCCCCTTTGCCGGCCCGCTGGGGCCTTCGAGCCTGCGCCAGGCACTGTCGATCCTCAACGCCATGTTCTCGTGGCTTGTGGATGCCGGATACCTGGCCGGCAATCCGTTGGCGCTGAGTCGGCGCAAGCGCAGGCAGGCTGCCCCGCGCGTGAGCCGCTTTTTGCCAGAGGAACACTGGAACGTGGTGAAGGCCGCGATCGAAGCAATGCCCGTGGGCGGCGAACGCGAAAGGCTGCACGCATCGCGCTGCCGGTGGCTGTTTTCACTGCTCTACATCGGTGGGCTGCGCGTGTCCGAGATCTGCGGCGCCAGCATGGGCGGGTTCTTCAGCCGGCGCGGTTCCGATGGGCGCGAGCGCTGGTGGCTCGAAATCACCGGCAAAGGCAGCAAGACCCGCTTGGTGCCAGCCACGGGCGAATTGATGAGCGAGTTGATGCGCTACCGCAAAGCCCATGCCTTGAGCGCGCTTCCGCTGGAAGGCGAAGGCACGCCACTGGTGATGACACTGATCGCCCCGATCAAGCCGATGGCACGAAGCGCCATTCACGAACTCGTCAAAGGTGTGATGCATGCTGCCGCGGCCGCACTGCGGCAACGTGGCTCTGACTTCGAGGCTGCGGCCACCCACCTCGAGCAGGCGTCCACGCACTGGATTCGCCACACGGCCGGAAGCCATCTGAGCGAGAAAGTCGACCTGAAAGTGGTTCGCGACAACCTGGGTCATGCCAACATCAGCACGACCAGCATCTATCTGCACACCGAGGACGATGCTCGTCATGATGCGACGGCGGCCGGGCATCGGGTCGGTTGGCGTTCGCCATGAACGCAAGCCCTCGTGACTTCCGGGCATTCCTCGCACATTTGAGTCGCTGTCTGGCGAACTGTGTAGAACACACCCATCCCATGGACCTCCATCAGGCCGCGCATCGGACTCGCGGAGCGGTAGGCCCTCCATCTATTTCGAGCGGACCCACGGGGTCTGACGCGCAGTCTCATCGCACTATTCTCGTTTACGCCTGCGCATGGATCGGCAGTCAAGCAGCGCTAGGCGAACGACTTGCTCTGTAGCACTCGCTACCAATTCAGGCGCCCTCGACATTGCGTCGGCCATCGAACCGGGCCCGTCGACAATACTGAAGTAGGCGTCGATGCCGATTTCGTGCATTGTGTGCGCTCCATCTCCAACGGACCCAACGATCGCGACGACGGGAATGCCGGCCTGTTTCGCGCGGCGCGCCACCTCCGCCGGCAGCTTGCCGAAGGATGTGAGCCCATCGATGCGTCCTTCGGCGGTCAATACGAGATCGGCGCGCTCGAGGAGTGCGTCAAAGTCCAAGAAGCGCGAAAGAATCGCGAATCGGGGACAGAGGCGCGCCCCCAGAAATGCGTGCAGGCCTGCACCCAGGCCCCCTGATGCACCTCCCCCTTGCATCGTGCGAACGTCGATCCCGAGATCGCGCCGAATGACTGCTGCAAGAGTCCTGAGGCCAGTCTCCAATGCGGCAAGATCTTTGGGCAACGCTCCCTTCTGCGGGCCGAAAACGCGCGAAACTCCGCGTCGTCCCAGCAGCACGTTGTCCCAGTTCACGGCGACGTCGATGCTGACATCGCCAAGGCGCGGGTCGCGCCCGGAGAGGTCAATGTGAGCGAGGCCGTCCAATGCCCCGCAGCCGCGCCCGATGGCTCGCCCTCGGCGATCAGAAAGCCTGATGCCTAGCGCTTGAGCAAGACCGGCACCACCATCGTTTACGCCGCTGTCGCCGCAACCGATGAGCAATCGCTGGGCACCCAGATCCAAGGCTTCGCGCACCAGCTCGCCTACCCCGTAGCTGGTGGTCCGGAGAGGATCTCGTTGGTCCACAGGCACGTGCCGCAGACCTGCAGCCGCCGCGATCTCGATCGCTACAGTTCCAACATGGACTCCGCCGAGCAGACCGAGATGCGCCTGCAGCGGCTGGCCCACAGGACCAGTTACTTGCACGGGATGCAGACAACCACCAGTCAGCTGCGCGAGCGTCTGAGCAAAACCTTCGCCGCCATCTGCCATGGGCGCCCGCAGGATCTCGGCGCCGGGGGCGGCCGCTTTGACTCCACGCGCCATACTCTCGATCAATTCAGCTACGCTCAGGTTCTCCTTGAAGCCGCAGGGTGCAAGCAAGATTCGTGGACGCAGGTTGTTTCGCCTCGCCGCGACCGCCATAAGTTCAGTCACAGGTCGCCGAGCGCAGTGCGCGGAATATGCTCCTTCGCAGAGGCGCTTGGCGCTGGAGCGGCTTTCGCCGCGCAGCGCCAAGCAAAGGGACCTGTCCTCCAATGATGCCGATGTGCGGATATCACCCCGATTGAACGCAGCGTCTCGGGACCGAACAAACCAATGACGATGAACACGAGGGGGCTCTTTTCTTTCTCCGCGAAGGCGAATTTTGCCTTTCGCGTCGACTCTTTCTTCTCTAATGCACACACAGAAGCCCTAGCCAGCGGTGCTCAAGCGATGCCTACGAAGAGTTCGGCAGATCCAAAATGAATTCGGCCATTGTCGGAGGGTAGCAGACGCCACGCTTCTCCTCGCAGCCTTGGTAGATGGCGCGCACCTTCACTTTGCTCCCTGACACCGTTCGGTCAAGTTCCAGTGGCACTTCCACAGTCTTTCGGAATACATCGGTCCACCCAAAGGTCGGATCTTTTTTTACTTCCCCCTTCGGCAGTATCACAGATCGGATGGACACCCCGGGGGAGCCAACCACGCTAAACTCGATTCGATCTCGATACAGGTAATAGCCTGGTGACGGCTTGAAGACTGCGATAAGTGAGGTGGCGCCGCTCGGGCGGTAGGAAATCGTCCGCCGCGCGCCATTTAATAAGGGAGTCGAGCAGACCCTCTGCGCCAGCGGGCTGGTGTACTGCGGCCGTCCAGATCACTAGGTTGCCAGCGACCGCAGTCAGAATTTGGCGGCGGAGAGCGGATCTCATGGGT
>CAIQMJ010000567.1 GCA_903872875.1 uncultured Variovorax sp. | reverse complement strand
TGGCATCGCCGGCAGCTGGCCATGTGTGGACCACCCAGATCGCGCTGGGCGACACCGATCTTGGCTATGAATACGTTGCGGCGGTGGGTTTCGCCATCGCCAGCGCTTGGCGCCAGTTGTGGGGCCCAGACCTGATTGGCACGCGCACCGTTCAATTGTGCAAGTTGCAGGGTGGCGCTTATGTCTTCACGCCGGCCAAGACCGACGAGATCCTGTCAGTGAGCGCGCTGGCGGTCACTCTGCCCTGCACCGTCACCGACTGGCGCCCGAACGTCGTCCCGGCGCTGGAGCCCGCAGTCGAGTCGTTCGCGGCGATCTCGATTCCGGCGCCGCCCGGACTGGACCGCGACTTGGTGCTGCAGCGGATCGTCTCGTCCGAATTTGTTGATGGAGGCGCAGTGCGTCCGCTGCGTCCATGGGGCCGCACCAGTACCGGCGGCGATTCAAGCACCGGCTGGGCCCAGTTGACCGAAGGCCAGATTGTTATGTGCGAAAACGCCTTGCGCCGCACCATCGCGCATGGTATTCCGTTCGCGGCGGAGGACGATGCGCTGGCACTGGCGAGGCGGTTGCTCGCGCTCGACACGCAGCAACGCCAGAATGCCAAGGCGGTGCGTCAGTCGGCGCAACATCCAACAATCGGCTTTCGCGGACTGGCGGCGCTGCGCTGGCAGTACGTCGCCCAGGCCGACCTACCTTCGGAGCAGCGCCGCGAGTTCTCCGAGACGTCCGCCTTCCGGATCTACCAAGCGCGCATACCCCTCGAACAGCGCCACGCAGCGGCTACTGCCGCCGCGGCCGGACGCGCTGGACTGCGCGCAGACGGGCGCTACACGATCACCTTCGCGCTGACGGCGGCCACACCGACGCTCATCGACACGTTGGTGGCAGGCGGCGCGACCGCCCTCGCGCGGCTGAACGACGGCACTGGCGCCGTCGTCGCAGCGATCACCAAAATCGAGCGCGGGACGGACGCCAACAGCATCATCTGCACACTAATGCCGGTCTCTGGCCATGCCGTGCCAGGCGCTGCGCCCCTGACGCTACACATGGGCCAAGCGCTGGCGCTGGTGGAAACCCGAGGCGAACATCCGGGCGGCGCATACGAAGCATTGGTGCCCCTGGGCGGTGGCCCCGCCGAGGTGTTTGCATGGTGGATCGGCGCGGTCTCCTTCACCGGCATCGAAGCGCCGCCGTCGTCGGCGGCCGTTGTCTTCCTGCAGCTAGACGGTTCGGTGCAGCCGGAGCCAACCACCGCGTTCCGGGTCGAACCGCCCTCGCGCGGCGAGCATGCACTCGACAAGGTGGCCAGCTTCCGCGACTTCCTGCCGATTCAGGTCGAAGATCCCGAGGACGCGCGCAGCTTGCCGCGCCTGGTGTTGCAATGGAACTCAGACGACGCATCGCCAGATATCTATGTCGCGCTTGAGCGCATCGAGGAGCTGATCCGCAAACCGTCGAACAATCAGATGAAACTGGGGGTAGCCGATTCACCATGGGAGGCAATCCGTCACATCGGCGCCCTGCGCGAAGGCCAGCCGATCGAGTTGGAATGGTTGCGCGCGATCACCGCCAACTGGCTGCTGGGTGCAGTGGTCGAAGTCGAGGGCGCGGCGAAGCGGGTGTTCCACATCCTCGACCCGTCGAGTATCTCAACGCGTCGGTTGACCCAGCGCGACGGTCTGATGACGGCAAGCGCGCCATCCGACACCGCTGGGGGAATGGCCTACCCGACCTTCATCGATTACTTTGGCCGCAACGGCAACGAGCACAGCTCGATGGACGGCAACTGGCAATTCCGCTACCGGCTTACCACTTACCGCGACTTGAGGAACGGTCTGCCGGACGAATGGCGTTTCCTTTACGCGCGCCCGAGCGCTTGGTCGGCGTTTGTGGTGCCAGAAACGCCGCCTATCGTCCTGACCCGCTCGTCGACCCAGGTCAATCGATCGGATCTGGTGCGGCCACTGGTGCGGTTCGTGTTCCAGGCACGCGACGGCCAGGACAGCGGTGTGCTGCGCTGGCGCTACCGTGCCATGTTGCGGCGCAAGCTGCAGGTGCCGATGCCTTCGACCGGTGGCGCGCCGCGCGACGTCTGGATCGATGTCGGCGGGCCGCTGATGTTCCTGCCTGACGGTCAGCCGGCGGTGATCGAGGACGGCAACCTCGATCGCGAGTGGTCAGGCGAGGCGGCCCGCTTCAACTATCGCGTCTACGTGCAACAATTCCGGCAGGACTTGGAGGGCGGCTCGGACGTCGAGGTGCTCGTCCGCAATTACGATTTGCGCACGGACGGCGCCGGATACTCTGACTTCATGGTCGACGTCCCGGTGCCTAGCGCGCCCGAGCGTGAAGAGATGGCCGTCACCGTGGCGTTCGCGCTCCGATGAACGCGGTGACCGATCCCTCCATGCTGGCGGACGAAGACAGTATCCTCGCGCGCATCGCTGCCTTCGTCGCCGACGCCGCCGACGTACCGCTGACGCAGGTCACCCCCGACTGCGACATCTACGCCGACCTGGGCATAGACTCGTTAGGCGCGATGGCGATCTTCGTCGACATTTCGTACGAATTTGGCGCGCCCGAGCCGCCCGACGATTTTGATTTCAAGAGCTGCACAACGCCTATTGCGCTGGCAGCCTATGTGCGTGCTAATGGGAAGAAGGGCCTATGAGCGTCGCATCGCCGTCGCAACTGCTGCCGTACGGTCCCCACTTTGTGTGGGTGGATGAGGTCATCGACGCCAACGGCGTCGGCATCCGCACCAAGAAGCGGTATGCCGCGGAATTGCCAGTGCTGCAATCCCACTTCGAGCACGGTCCATGGATCGTGCCAGGCGTGCTGTTGATCGAACAGGTAGCGCAATCGGCCTGCCTGGCTGGACTGCTTCAAGCGCATGAAGTGGGCATGGACGCTGGCGCGACTGGTGCTCAGTTCGTGCTGGGCCAGGTGAAGGCGAGGTTCTATGCCCCGGCATACGTGCCATGCAGCGTGCTCGCGGAGCTCGATTTGCGAATGGGACGGCGCATGATTGGCTTTCGCGGACAGCTATCTATCAACGGCGCCCTGATCGCCAAGGTCAGCGGTATGGCTATGCGGGCGCCCCGATGACGCTATCGGCGCTGCGTGGACACATCGTATGGGCCGACGCGATCACACCGTTGGGCGATACGTGGGCAGCGACTTGGGAGGCGCTCCTGCGCGGCGACTGCGCCAGCGAGCCGTGGCGTGCCGCCTCGCCGGGCTACGACACCGTTGCGAGGGTGGCGGCGATCCCGGAACTCGAGCGCGGCATCGACGAACACGGCAACGGCGCTGGCCACCGACTCGGGCGGCGGCTGATGGACCGGATCGGTGCCGCTGGCCATGGCGCCTGTGCGGTGTTCGGCGCGGCCAATCATGGTGACAGCGACTTGGTAGTCGCGCTCGCGGCGTCGCTTGACGACCCCGGTGCCGATGTCGATCCCGCTTTGTGGTACGGCTTGCTTGCGGACCGCGTTCCGCAAGCATTCCAGCCGCTGCTGGCAGGTTGGAATTCGTCGGCCTGCTCGTCAGGGCTGCACGCCGTCGTCGATGCGCTAATGGCATTGCGCTTTGGCGCCGCACCATTTGCCATTGCTGCCTCTGTCGACGCGCTCAGCCCGATTGGGGTTGCCGGCTTCGCTCGCGCCGGCGCTTGCGGAAGCGCGCAGTCCAAGCCTTTCGCCCTTGATCGCGATGGTCTCACGATCGGCGAAGCCGCTGCGGCGGTCTGCATCGGCGCCGACAGCGCCGCCGCGCTGGCGGCGATCCTGGGAGTCGGCATGAGCTGCGACGCGTGGCATCCGACCGAACCCGATCCTTCGGGCGACGGCCTCGCGCAGGCGATCCTGCGCGCCCTCGAGGACGCCGGGCTGGAACTCGGGCATGTGGCGGCGATCGTTGCCCATGGCACCGCCACGAAAAAGAACGATGCTGTAGAGGCCGCCGTCATCGCCCGGCTGTGGCCGGCACGCCCGCCCGCAGTCACCAGCCTCAAGCACAGTCTCGGGCACCCGATGGGAGCCGCCGGTCTTATTAACCTTATCGCCGCGGCGCAGGCATCACACAGCGGCTTTCTCCCGCCCGTCGCTGCACACGACTACGCCGCCGAACCAGGAATCGACCTGGTCAACGGTGCCGCGCGAGCGATCGGGCGGGGCGCCCCCGTGCTGGCAATGGCGAGCGGATTTGGCGGCAACAACGTCGCCGCGCTGGTAGCCAGCGAGACGCGATGACCCCGCGCGCCACTGCCCGCTTCGAACTGTACAGCGGCTTCTGCTCCGCCGATGCCAGCATGCCCGACGGCGTTGGCTGCCTGGACGCCACTTCCCGCCGCGATCTCGTCGCCCGCGCCGGCGTGCGGCATGCGTCGCACCTCGACCCGGCGGTCGCGTTTGGTGTGCTCGCCGCGCGCGCCGCGCTGGCACCCGGCGATGACGCTGTCGGCATCCTCGCACTGAACGGGCCGTGGAACATCTGGGCGTCCTTTGATACCGACCAGCGCGCACGCGAGGCCGGCGCGCGCTTCATCAATCCGATGCGGTTTCCGGCAACGCTAGTCAGCCACGTGCCGACCAGGGTCGCACAGGAACTGCACGCCACCCGTTTTGCCTACGCGGTCGGCCACGACGACGCTGCGTTCCTCGACGCAATCTTACTTGCAGCGCGGTTGGTGGCCGCGGGCCACGCACGCATCGTACTGGTACTGGCCGTCTGCCATGGCGACGCGCCGCTGGCACGCATTGCGCAGCGTGCCGGTTGGCCAGCGCCGCCGCTGGATGTCGCGCTCTGCGCCAGGGTCGGCACCCCGACCGGCGGCGGCACAACGCTGTCGCTGCGATGGCAAAACGCCCGGCAATGCCGCACGCTGCCCGGCCCGGCACTCTCGGCCGCTGCGGCGGTCGTGCTGGCCGACGCCGCGCGCGGCGCGCGAGATGGATGTCTCGGGAACACCGCACAACGGCTCGCGACATGGGGCGCGCGCGCGGACGCGTTGTAGTGCGTGAGTTCGCTGGTCAAGGCACCGGAGATCCGGCCGCCTACCGCAGCGTCGGATCGCACCCGCCTTTGGGTACTTCAATAGTTTGCGCTGCCCCCGGAGAACCGTAGCACCGCGATTTAGAGTGCCATCAACCCGAGAGGGGATCGGACCGATGAAGAAGCGATACACCGCGGAACAGATTATTGGCTTCTGCGCGAGGCGGACGCGGGAATGCCCATCAAGGAGCTTTTGCAGGAAAGATGGCTTCAGCGAGGCTGAGCTCCTACGGCTGGAAGGCCAAGTTCGGCGGCGTTAACGTCTCGGACGCACAGCGACTGAAGGCGCTCGAGGCAGAGAACGGGAGGCTCAAAAGCCTGCTGGCCAACTCGATGCTTGAAGTCGACGCGATGCGCGAGATGCTGAAGGGAAAATAGTAGCCGCGGCGGCACGACGCGAGGTTGTGCGGCAGTTGCAGGGGTTGGGCCTGAACGAGCGCCAGGCACTGAGGCTGATGGGAATGAGCCCAGCACCCTGCGCTACCGCCCTTGCGGCGACGGCAACGCCGGCCTGCTAGAGCGCCTGAAGTAGCTCGCGGGCCAGCATCGCCGCCACGGCTACCGAATGCGGCACAGCCGGCTGCGATCGACGGCTGAATGATCAACGTCAAGCGCACGGACGGGGTCTACCGTGAGGAAGGCCTGATGGTGCGCAAGCGCCGACGCACGAAGCTGCCGGTGCCCGAGCGCCAGCCGCTCGTGCGCCGGATGCAACCCAACGAGATGTGGAGCATGGACTTCGTGTTCGATGAGATGGCCAGCGGACGGCGCGAGAAGACGCTAACGGTCGTGGACGACTGCAGCAAAGAGGCTGTGCAGATCGCAGTCGACACCTCGATCCCGGCGCTGTACGTCACGCGGGTGCTCGACCAGGTCAAGGCAGAGCGTGGACTGCCCAAGGTGATCCGCACCGACAACGGTCCTGAGTTCGCGGGCCGAACGATGCAGGCCTGGGCCGCGACGAACGGCATCGAACTGCGCTTCATCCAACCGGGCAAGCCAGTGCAGAACGCGTACATCGAGAGCTTCAACAGTCGCTTTCGCGATAAGTGCCTGTCGCAGCACTGGTTTGCCAGCTTAAACACATGCGCAGCATCGTCGACAGCTGGTGTGACGACTACAACCACCACCGACCGCACAGCACCCTCGGGTTACGTGCCGCCGGCCTTGTTCGCCTCGACCTCTAAATCAAAGTGCTACGAACGCCGGGGGCAGCGCAGTGTTGCATCATTTGCGTACGTTAAGAGATACTTGCTTGAAGCAGATTCCGCGCGTTTGTCGATATCTGTAGTTGAGCGAAGCCAATATCCGATAGCCGGTACCGAATGTCGATGTGCGCTCTCCGTCAGCGCAAACCTCTGTCGAGGCGATCTGCGATCCACGCCTGAACAGCGATCTCCGACCATGTCGCTGCACGCGGTCCGACCTTGACGGACCGCGGAAAGATTCCGTGCTGCATCTGCTCATAAATGGCCGATCGACGAAGGCCTGTCAGTCGCTCGACTTCGGGAAGTCGCAGAAGTCTGTCGGGTGCAGGCTTCGTAGCGACAAGTGCCGCTGGCGCCTTCGCGCCGACGTCCAACAGCGCGAGGGCTTCTCGAAGGAGGTGGGCGGCCTGCTCGGTTCTAATGCACGTCTGGTTGGAAGTGATCTCTTCGGCCGTTCGGCGCAAGATGTTGGATGCGGAGGCTGGCATAGGGCATTCCTTTCAGCTGTCTCGTTGGATTCAGCGCCGTTGTGGATGTCCATAGATTGCCGGGGATGTCCGCCGCCCCCAACCTGACCCAGCAAAGCGAGGAGTAGGGGAGGGAGGTGGCACTGGGGATCAACTCAAACGGGGAGCCTTGTGGTTTGCTTGGTCTGGATTGCCTTGAAGCCACGGTCACGCGCGATAAACGCCGCCAGCATGTGCGGCACCAGCGTCGCAGCATCCACCGGTACGTGATGCAGCCGGGCATGCACCTCCGCATACGCGTCGAGCTGGGCCTTCAGGTCGGCCGACAATGTGATCGTCAACTTCACCGACGACGCTGCAGGTAGCGGCCCGAGGCTCAATCTGTTCGCCCCCTTGCTCATTGCGAACTTCCGCGAGTGAAGAAGAGCGGCTGGTACGGTCGCAGCACAAGATCCTTGCTCACCATCACCCGCATCGGAAACCCCGGCCGGATGGTCAATGTCGGCTGAATGCTGGCATTGCGCTTCGTGATCTCCTGCCCGACCTGATTGATCGAATCCTGCGCGCCTTCGCGAATGGCGATCACCGTTCGGTCGCCGTTCTGGTCCGTACGACTATCCGGCGCTGCCAACTCTGCCCCCACGCCCAGTAGCGTCGACAGCGCCGCGCCGGCCAGGATGCGGTCCCAGTGCCAGTCGACGCCATCCTCGAGCCCAGCATAGCCCGTTGGATCGATCCCCGGCAAACGGTCCAGCGCCACCGACGACGTGTCTGGCAGGATCAGCCGCGTCCATACCAGCAGCACGCGCCGTTGGCCAAAGGAAACCTGGCTGTCGTATCGCCCCATCAGCCGCGAGCCCTGCGGGACCAACAGATGCCGCCCCGTGGCCGTGTCGTAAACCGCCTCCGTCACGTTCGCGATCACCTGCCCCGGCAGATCCGAATTGATGCCCGTCACCAGCGCTGCAGAAATCACCGTGCCCGCCATCACTTGGTACGGCGATGCTGGCAGTTGCAGGCTCCCGGGATTACGCGCGGCGCTTTCCCCAGCCTTCGCCATGAAGGCCTCCTTCGAATCCTGACGGTTCTGCACTGCCATCGGATCGGACGGCACGACGGGCAATGTGCTTCCGGCCGTCGCATTGAACGGGTTCTGGCTCGAAGCAGCGATACCGGCGTTTGCGTTCGCTGCCAGAGTCGCCGGCGTAGTCGCGGCGGCCGGCCTGGCGCCGCCGCTTCCCGCTCCACGGAAGAACACCGATGACCGAGCCGCTTCCTCGGCCACCAACAGCGGGTCCGTGCCCGGAGGCGCCATCCGCTGTTCCATCGGCTGCTGCGATCGCACGATCGCAGGCCCGAGATCGCCGGGCAATGGCTCGCCCAGCACCGGCGGTGCTGCCTTCACCGCCGGAAGGCCTGCATAGTCCTTCGGCAGTCGGTCCAGGCTCTCCGACTTCGCAATGCGATCGACGTTGAACAGCTCATTCGCAGGAGCACGGGAACGCTGCTGCGACTGCAAAGACCACAGCGTGCCGCCCAGCACCGCCGCGGCCAGCGTGCCAGCTCCGACGGCCAGCACGCGGCGATTCAGGCGAACGACAGGGCGCGGCTGCGCGCGTAGCGCCAGCGTTTCAGGATCGGCCTTAAGGGATGCTGCATCGGCCTCGCTCATGATCCGCTCCCGCGTTGAGCGCCATCTGTGCGCTCGATCCGTACGACCTCGGCCCTGCCGCCTTTGAACCCGCCCAGCCGCAATTCGGCGGCACCGAAGAGCCGATCAACGACGTAGTACGGCGACCGGAAACGGTAGTTCACGAGCTGTCCATCCCCCTGCGGCCCAATCACGAACAGCGGCGGCAATTCGCCCTGTGCGATACCGCCGGGGAACTGGATGTAGACCCGCTGCCCGTCGTCGAACGCACGCAACGGCTTCCACGAGGGCCCGTCGCCCGAGATCGAATAGCGGAACTTGATCTGCTCCAGCGACAGGCCCGAGTCCACCGGCGTGGCCGCCTGGGCTTCTCGCGCCTGCTTCTGCAGCGCGACCAAGTCCACCTGCGACGCCTGCGACTTCAGGACCTTCTGTCCGCAGCAGGCCGGTTGGACCATGCCTCGCGTGCCGGTTGCACCTGAAGCGCCGTAATAACTGCGGTCCTCCCTCGTAGAGGGGCTGCAGTAATTTTGCTGTATCCTTTCGGGGCTATGCAGTTAATTGTTGCCGTAAACTGTACCTCCAGAAAAACTGCCAAGGCCGGCCGAAGCCTTAGCGCGCGCGACCTCCGCCGGGGAGAGGTTGCTCAACTGGCGCAAGATTGGCGGTCGCGGGTGCAAAACTCCGACGTGAGGGCGGTCCCCGCCCGCGAACTCTATTCAGGGCGCGCATTCGCGCTGGCCAGCCAGACAGCCGAAAGCGCCGGCGCGGACCTGTACGTGCTCTCGGCCGGGATGGGGTTCGTCAGGCAAGACACGCCGGTGCGGCCCTACAGCCTATCGGTTGCGCCCAACACTGACGATTGCATCTTGTCGCGATCAAGCGCCGAGCGCTTCACCGCTTCAGAATGGTGGGCGGCTCTTCATGACCTCCCGCGTGCCAGGCCCTTGGCGGAGTTGTTGAGCGGTCGTCCCGAGGCAATGTTGGTCCTCGCAGCCACCCGCCCCTATATAGAGATGGTCGAGGATGAGCTGGCGAGCCTAACCGTCGCGCAGGTTGCACGGCTGCGCATTGTGGGTCCCACGCGGGCGAACGTCCTGCCTGAGGTTCTCCAGGCTTCGGTAATGCCGTACGACGATCGCCTCAATGACGCGGAGATCGGTTTGCAGGGAACTCGTTTTGATTTTGCGGCCAGGGCGCTGAATCATTTTGTGCGCCTCGTCGGCCGCGATGACAGCATTCAATCGCCGCAAGATCATGCCAAG
>CAIQMJ010000566.1 GCA_903872875.1 uncultured Variovorax sp. | reverse complement strand
GTCGAGCATCATCACGACGAACAGGAACAGCACCATCACCGCGCCCAGGTACACCAGCACCAGCACGATCGCCAGGAACTCGGCCTGCAGCAGCAGCCACACGGCGGATGCCTGCGAGAACGCAAGCATCAGATACAGAACTGCATGCACGGGGTTGCGCGCAGTGATCACCCGGAAGGCTGCAAACAGCAGCACCAACGAGAACAGATAGAAGAAGCCAGTCTTGACGTCCATGGATTTTTTCTTTTCGGGCGTCTGCCGTTAACGGTACTTGGCGTCGGCGGCCTTGTTGGCCGCAATCTCGGTTTCGTAGCGATCGCCCACGGCCAACAGCATTTCCTTGGTGAAGTACAGGTCGCCCCGCTTTTCGCCGTGGTACTCGAGGATGTGGGTCTCGACGATCGAGTCGACCGGGCAGCTTTCTTCGCAGAAGCCGCAGAAGATGCACTTCGTCAGGTCGATGTCGTAGCGCGTGGTGCGGCGCGAGCCGTCGTCGCGCACTTCCGACTCGATGGTGATCGCCACAGCCGGGCATACGGCTTCGCACAGCTTGCAGGCGATGCAGCGCTCTTCGCCATTTTCGTAGCGGCGCAGTGCATGCAGTCCGCGAAAGCGTGGCGACAGCGGCGTCTTCTCTTCAGGAAACTGTACTGTGATCTTCCGGCGGAAGGCATAGCGTCCGGTCAGGACCATGCCCTTGAAGAGCTCCGTGAGCATGAAGCTCTTGAGGAAGTCCTTGACCGAAAAGGGGGAGGCAGCAATAGCCGACATCGTGTGTATCTCCGCTTATTTCCAGATGTTCCAGGGCGTCTGCATCCAGCCCCCGACCACCAGCAGCCACACCAGGGTGACCGGAATAAAAATCTTCCAGCCCAGACGCATGATCTGGTCGTAACGGAAGCGCGGGAACGTACCGCGGATCCAGATGAAGAGCGTAAGCACGAAGAAGGTCTTCAGGCCCAGCCAGATCCATCCTGGAATGAAGTCGAGGAAGCCGACCGGTGACAGCCAGCCCCCGAGGAACATCAGCGCGGCGAGGATCGACACGAGCCACATGCTGGCGTACTCGGCCAGGAAGAAGATCGCGAAGCCCATGCCCGAGTACTCGACCATGTGGCCGGCCACGATTTCGGCTTCGCCTTCGACCACGTCGAACGGATGGCGGTTGGTCTCAGCCACGCCGGAGATCACGTAGACGATGAAGACCGGGAGCAGCGGCAGCCAGTTCCAGGACAGGAAGCCCAGGCCCATGTTCGCGCCCATGCCCTTGCCCTGTACGGCGACCACGTCGCCCAGGTTCAGGCTGCCAGACACCATGATCACGATCACCAGGCAGAAGCCCATCGCGATTTCGTAGCTCACCATCTGGGCCGATGCGCGCAGCGCACCCAGGAACGCGTACTTCGAGTTCGAGGCCCAGCCGGCGATGATCACCCCGTACACCTCGATCGAGGTGATTGCCATGATCAGCAGCAGGCCGGCGTTGACATTGGCCAGCACCGCTTCAGGACCGAAGGGGATCGCTACCCATGCGGCGAGCGCCGGCATGATCGCCATGATCGGCCCGAGGCGGAACAGACCTGGCGCGGCGGCCGTCGGGTTGATGAGTTCCTTGGTCAGGAGCTTCAGCGCATCGGCGATGGGCTGCAGCAGACCGAAAGGACCGACACGGTTGGGGCCATGGCGGACCTGGATCCAGCCCAGGAACTTGCGCTCCCACAACGTTGCGTAAGCCACGGCGCCCAGCAGCGGCAACAGCACGCAGATGATCTTGATGAGGCTCCACACCACCGGCCAGCCGCCGGCCACCCACCAGTGCGCGGAGATCAATCCGCGGCCGAAGCCGTAGATGGAATCGATCATGCCGTCACCTCGTCGAGCGTTGGCTTCGTACCCGTCACGGCGTGCGCAGTGCCGCGCGCGTCGGCGGTCAGTTGGAGCGACGTGGCGCGGCGCACGATGCCGTCCAGTTGATAAATGCGCGCGGTGACCGGCGCCACGGCGGCGTCAACCGCCTTGAGATCGACGCCCGCCGGTGCCACGTTGCTCAGCAGGTCCGCCGGCACATGCGTCGCAGACGCTTCCTGGCCGTTGCGCACATGGGCCAGAACGTCTTGCGACGACTCGAAGTCGAAGCCCTGCAGTCCGAGCAGATTGGCGAGCACGCGCAGCACCTTCCAGGCTGGACGAGCTTCGCCTAGCGGCTTCACGACGGCGTGGAAACCTTGCACGCGACCCTCGGCATTGACGAAGGTGCCGGGCGTTTCGGTGAACGGAGCAATCGGCAGCAGCACATCGCTGAACGCGAGGTTGGCCTTGAACGGACTCAAGGTCACGACCATCTGCGCATGCTCGAGGCCTGCGGGCGCGGCAGCACCAGCCGCCGAGTCGAACACGGGCTCGTTGTTGAGCAGCAGAACGGCCTTCAGGCCGCCCGACAGCATCTGCCCGGCATTCAATCCGCCCGCGCCCGGCAACGCCTTCGCCCACTGGGCGCCGACGGTGTTGGCCGCTTCGGTCAGATACCCGACGCTCGCGCCGGTCTGCTCGCCGATCCACTGTGCGAGCGACAGCAGTTGCGATGCCTGCGCATGGTGCGCGGCCGCATTGCCCAGGAGGATCGCCTTGCGCTCACCGCCAAGCAGCGAGGCCGCGGCAGCCTTGGCCAGGTCGGTCGCTTCGCCGGCGACGGGTGCCGAAACGCCCTTCTCTGCGCCGACGGCCGCAGCCAAGTCTGCAAGCGCCTGCACCCAGCCGCTTGCAGCGACGGTTTGAACGCCAGCCAACGACATGGCCCAGGCATCCGGCGACGACAGCTCGGCGCTCGATCCGATCACGCTGACGGCAGCGCCCTTGCGGGTCGCCTGGCGGATTCGCTGCGCGAACAGCGGATGGTCCTTGCGCAGGTTCGAACCCACGACCAGCACGCGCTGCAACTGCGACAGCGAAGCGATCGAGGTGCCAAGCCAGCGGATACCGCTGGCCGGCGCGAAGTCGGCATTGCGCAGGCGGTAGTCGATGTTCTCGCTACCCAGGCCGCGCACCAGCGCACCGGCCAGTGCCAGCTCTTCGAGCGTGCTGTGCGGGCTGACCAGCGCACCGATCGTCGATGCACCGTGGTCCGTCTTGATCTGACGCAAGCCGTTGGCCACGTATTCAAGGGCAGTCTGCCAGTCGACCGATTGCCATTGACCGCCTTGCTTGAGCATGGGTTGCGTCAACCGCGCGTCGCTGTTCAGCGCCTCGTAAGAGAAGCGGTCGCGGTCGGCGATCCAGCATTCGTTCACATCCTCGTTTTCGAGCGGAACGACGCGCATCACCTTGTTGTTCTTGACCTGGACGATCAGATTCGAGCCGGTCGAATCATGCGGGCTCACGGACTTGCGGCGCGACAGTTCCCAGGTGCGGGCGCTGTAGCGGAAAGGCTTGCTGGTGAGCGCGCCGACCGGGCAGATGTCGATCATGTTGCCGGAGAGCTCCGAGTCGACCGTCTCACCGAGCACGGTCGTGATTTCGGAATGCTCGCCGCGATGGATCATGCCGAGCTCCATCACGCCTGCGACTTCCTGGCCGAAGCGGACGCAGCGCGTGCAGTGGATGCAGCGGCTCATTTCTTCCATGCTGATCAGCGGGCCGACGTCCTTGTGGAACACGACGCGCTTCTCTTCTTCGTAACGGGACGAACCACCGCCGTAGCCCACGGCCAGATCCTGGAGCTGGCATTCGCCGCCCTGGTCGCAGATGGGGCAGTCCAGCGGGTGATTGATGAGCAGGAACTCCATCACCGATTGCTGGGCCTTGATGGCTTTCTCGCTCTTGGTGCGGACGATCATGCCCTGGGTCACGGGCGTGGCGCAGGCCGGCATCGGCTTGGGCGCCTTCTCCACCTCGACCAGGCACATGCGACAGTTGGCCGCAATGCTGAGTTTCTTGTGATAGCAGAAGTGGGGAATGTACGTGCCCGCTTTGTCGGCCGCATGCATCACCATGCTGCCTTCGGTCACTTCGACCTTCTTGCCGTCGAGTTCGATTTCAACCATATGTGTGGGCTCAGTCAGGCCTTGGCAGGCGCTTTCGGGACGAAGCCCGGGATCAATGCCTCGAACTCGTGGCGGAAGTGCTTGATCATCGCGCGCACGGGCATCGCGGCGGCGTCGCCCAGTGCGCAGATCGTGCGTCCCTGGATGTTGTCGGCCACGGAGTTCAACAGGTCCATGTCGGACGCCCTGCCCTGCCCGTTGTGGATGCGATCGACCACACGCCAGAGCCAGCCCGTGCCTTCGCGGCACGGTGTGCACTGGCCGCAGGATTCGTGCATGTAGAAGTACGACAGACGCTTGAGCGACTCGACCATCGAGCGGCTGTCGTCCATCACGATCACCGCGCCAGAGCCCAGCATCGAGCCGGCCTTGGAGATCGAGTCGTAGTCCATGGTGCAGGCCATCATGATGTCTGCCGGCAGCACCGGCGACGACGAGCCGCCAGGTATCACGGCCTTGAGCTGACGACCCTTGCGCACGCCACCCGCCAGCTCCAGCAGCTTGCTGAACGGCGTGCCCATAGGGACTTCGTAGTTGCCGGGCAACTCGACGTCGCCGCTGACCGAGTAGATCTTGGTGCCGCCGTTGTTCGGCT
>CAIQMJ010000565.1 GCA_903872875.1 uncultured Variovorax sp. | reverse complement strand
GGTCGTCGTTTAGACGGCAAGTGAAGGCCCTACCCGTGCGAGACGGTCTTGCCGATGTATCCCAGCCTGCCGGCAAGAGACCAGCGCGGCTGCCCCCTGAGTTCGGCTAGGTCAAGCCACTTTCATCGGCAGCGCAATGACTTTGCCGACAGGGCTTGCTGCAGACCCTTCCTCGAAATCGAACGAGATTTTCGCGCGCTCGATGACAAACCGCTCGACCTGCGCCATGTAGGGCCGAAGCTGGTCGATCGTCCGCGGCTTGTACTTCTCGCTCATGCTTCCCGGCCTGTGGCCCATGATCTGCGCAATCGCACCGGCCGGGCACCCCGCGGCCTCGCCCATCAGCGCGAACGTGCGGCGTAGACCATGGATCGTTACGTGGGGCATTTCGCCCTGCTTGAGCACTTCCGCATGGGCGCTTCTCGGATCGGCAATGCGCCCGGACTTCGCGATCGGCGCGGCGAAGACATGCGGGTTGCCTTCGACGCGGGGCAACCCGCTGAGAAGTTGGCGCAGATAGGGCGCGAGCGGCAATGTCCGCGTGTCACCAACCTTGTCCGCGATGGTCAATCGGCCCCACCTGAAATCGATGTCGGCCCATTTGAGCGCCGCCAGTTCTTCACGGCGGGCGCCTGTCAGCAGCAGTCCTTGCAGGTACGCACCCGCCGTCGTGTTCCGCAGCCCGGTCACGCCAGCAAACCACGCGGGCAACTGCGCTTCCTCGATCGCGTCGGTACGCCGGCTACCGGTGCCCGAGTGCAGAGCATCCTGCACCTTGGCATCGCGCGCCGCGAGCGGGTCGACGATCCCGTCGTATTCATCCTGCGTGCTGCACCAGCGCAGGAACCCCGAGAACATCTGCACAGCACGCGCGGCTTGCACCGGTCCGCGCGCTGCTTGTCGCTGATGCCACGCGCGCAGACTCTTCGGATTGATGTCCTTGAGCCGTGTCGAAAGCAGCGCGGCGATCGGGCCGGGCAACGTGACGCCTGCGCCTCGCTTCTTCGGCTCACCGCCAACTGCCGACATCTTCCGCAGGTCGGCGATGTACCGCGGCTTCCACGCCTCTTTCTTCTTCGGCGTGCCGCGCAACAGGTATTCGGCCCAAGCATCGGCGACAAGGACCGCTTCGGCCTTGTCCTGCGCGACCTTGCGTGCCCGAGCCTGCTCGTTCTCTCGATCAAGTTCGCGCGGATCGGTACCTGCATCGATCATCACGCGCAGGCGGTTTGCCTCTGTGCGCGCCTTTTCGATCGTCCAGGCACGCACGTCGCCGATGGTGCGCCGGATGGTGGCGCGCCGGAGCTTTGCCTCGAACACGAATGACTTCGCGCCACTCGACGTGACACGTACCCGAAGGCCGGGAGACTTAGCGTCGCGCAGAAACGCTTGGTCCTTCTCGGGCGGGCAGATCAACCGCTCGATCAGGCCCGCTGTGAGGTCCTGTGCGTCGTCGAGATCGATCGGTGCGTCTCGCCTTGCTCGTGCCATCTGTAAGCCTCGATTTCATGTAGCCACAATGTAGCCACTTTTGATGAATTTTGAGGAATACAGATCAACACCGAATGCATCGTCAACATGGTTTTCGATCGATTTCCCTCTATGAGAGCGGTAGTTTATCAACGAACATCAACGCTCCGGAATTTTTCTATCCGCTCATTCGTAATGAGAAGGTCGGGTGTTCGATTCATCTCTCCGGCACCAATATAGATAAAGTCTTGTCACCATCCAATTGATGGCGACAAGACTTTTTTTTGGCTGAAACGAAGAGGAAGTCGACATCGGTCTTGCCTTGCGACACTCCACATTGCCAGGGCCATCCTGGGCGTTCGCAATGCGAATGCCTGCCTGCCTAGGGAGTCCAGTAAATCAATGACTTGCGTGGCCTGTCCGGAGGGGATCGAACCCCCGACATTCGGCTTAGAAGGCCGATGCTCTATCCAACTGAGCTACGGACAGGTAATTGGGACGGATATCTCGGATGCCCGAAATATCGTTGAGTGCGTGTTTCTCCGCTGACAACGTCTGTGCAGCGGTGCGATTCTAACGTCGGCTCCTCTCCGGTCCGACTTCTCCCCGCTCTCGGGCTGCTTGGGAGCGACAATTCTTTCTGTCTCTCAGGAGTATCGGGTTGCATCGAACCGAAATTCAATCGGGCACGAAAAAGGTAGCGTGGATCGTGGCGATTGCCGCGCTGCTGCTCGCGGGTTGTGCCGTGCCGGTGGGCACCATGGCCGATTTGCGTTCGCCGCAACATTCGACCGGCGGCGTCGCGATCGCATGCGGCAGTTACATGCAGTTGGCGCGTTACTGGAACGACAGTGCACGTGCCAATGCGTCCGGAAGAACCATTGGCTCGCTGAACGTGGTGTTGGCCGATGGGCGCGCAGAGATCACGATCGGCAGCGGTCCGTATTACGGCCTCATCGAACTCAAGGATCTAGGGCGCAACACGACCCGCGTCACGAGCTATGCCAGCGGCATGGCCGGTGCGCAGATACTCGTCTGGCGTCATCAGATACTGTCGGCGCATCAAGCTGCGCCGAATCTCGTCACATGTCCGTCTACAGCGGATGTGTGAAGCCGGCGGCGCGGCCGGTGCGCGGCGTTTACCTACGTCCTGGCGCATCGATGCTCCCTAGGCTCAGTTGTGCGCAGTGCATTGGCTACCGGCTTTTCAACCTTCTGGAATCGCATCGAAATGACCAAACCTCAACCGTCTCCGGATGATCCGGCCCAACTGCCCGTTGAGCCCGAATTTCCCACGGAAGAACATCGCGACAAGCCGGGTTCCGAGGAGGGCGAGCCGGGACTGGATGAGAACGCGGCTGGCTTCGTGAAGCCCCGGCTTTGAGAGTCGAGGATGTCGACCCGTCGTTGGCGCTGCGCAACTCGGTCAGGGTGCAGGTCGGGTCCTTGAACTGCGCTTGAGCGGCGCGCCATTCCCTGGCGCCATGTCCCTG
>CAIQMJ010000564.1 GCA_903872875.1 uncultured Variovorax sp. | reverse complement strand
GTGGTGCTCAACAAGATGCGCCAGCTACAGGATCTGGGCCATACCGTGATCTTCCTGATCGGCGACTTCACCACCACCATCGGCGATCCGTCCGGCCGCGATACGACGCGGCCGCCGCTCACACGCGAACAGATCGAGGCCAACGCCCAGACCTACTACCGCCAGGCCAGCCTGGTGCTCGACCCTGCGAAGACCGAGATCCGCTACAACTCCGAGTGGAGCGACCCATTGGGTGCGCGCGGGCTGATCCAGCTGGCCTCGCGCTACACCGTGGCGCGGATGATGGAACGCGACGATTTCACCAAGCGCTTCAAGGGTGGCCAGTCGATTGCCGTTCACGAATTCCTCTACCCGCTGATGCAGGGTTACGACTCCGTTGCGCTCAAGAGCGACCTGGAGCTCGGCGGGACCGACCAGAAATTCAACCTGCTGGTCGGCCGCCACTTGCAGCAGGAATACGGTCAGGAGCCGCAGTGCATCCTGACGATGCCGCTGCTCGAAGGCCTGGACGGCGTCCAGAAGATGTCGAAGAGCAAGGGCAACTACATCGGCGTGGCCGAGGAGCCGAACGCGATGTTCGCCAAGGTGCTGTCGATCTCCGACGAGCTGATGTGGCGCTGGTACACGCTGCTGAGCTTCCGCTCGCTGGCCGAGATCGCCACGCTCAAGGCAGAGATCGAAAGCGGCCGCAATCCGAAGGACGCCAAGGTCGCCCTGGCAAAGGAAATCACCGCGCGCTTCCACAGCGCGGCGGCCGCCGATGTGGCGGAGCAGGACTTCATCAACCGCAGCAAGGGCGGCGTGCCGGACGAGATCCCGGAAGTCACACTTTCCGGTGCGCCGATCGGCATCGCACAGCTGTTGAAGCAGGCGGGCTTGGCGGCGTCGACTTCCGAAGGCAACCGCCTGATCGACGGCAACGGCGTGCGCATCGACTCGACGGTCATCAGCGACAAGGGCCTGAAGCTCGACGCCGGCACCTACGTGGTGCAGGTCGGCAAGCGCAAGTTCGCCCGCGTGACGCTCGGCTGACGCGCCGCATTTGCGCGGCGGGTCGGCGGGCGAGGTGTCATCGCGGCGTCACGGCACTGCCACGGGCGGGTCACGTGTCGGCGTGACCATCTCCGTCCATGCAACGCGACGACGCCCTCCTGCGCGCATGGCGCGACACCGCCGAACGTCCTCCGGAACCGGAGGAAGAGCTCACGCGCGCTCCGCTGCGCTTCCGGACGCTCTGGATCTCCGATCTGCATCTGGGCACGCCGGGCTGCCAGGCCAAGGCATTGCTGGACTTCCTGCGGCACACCGAATGCGACACGCTTTTCCTGGTCGGCGACATCATCGACGGCTGGCAGCTCAAGCGCCACTGGTACTGGCCGCAGGCGCACAACGACGTGATCCAGAAGCTGCTGCGCAAGGCGCGCAAGGGCACGCGAGTGATCTTCATCCCGGGCAACCACGACGAATTCGCGCGCAAGTACCTGCAGCACAACTTCGGCGGGATCGACGTCGCGGAGGACTGGATCCACGAGACCGCAGATGGCCGCAAGCTCTGGATCATGCATGGCGACCTGTTCGACGGCGTGATCCAGTGCGCGAAGTGGTTGGCCTACGTGGGCGATTCGCTCTATGAGTTCACGCTCAAGCTGAACCGGCATCTCAACTCGCTGCGTGCACGCATGGGCCTGCCTTACTGGTCACTGTCGCAGTATCTGAAGCTGAAGGTCAAGCGCGCGGTGAGCTACGTGGGCGACTTCGAGAACGCCGTGGCGCGCGAAGCGCGCAAACGTGGCCTGCAGGGCGTTGTCTGCGGCCACATCCATCATGCCGAGATGCGCGACATCGACGGCATCCTTTATTGCAACGACGGCGATTGGGTCGAGAGCCTTACGGCGTTGGCCGAACAGGCCGACGGCACGCTGGAAATCCTGAACTGGGCCGAGCACATGCCGGTCGGCGCGCGTGGCCTGCAGGGTGCACGCACCGCCGCCGCGGCCTGAAGTCGTCCGAAGCCGGCACCCCCACCGAAGGCCCGCAGGCGATCAACGGACCTCGATCGTCACGCGCCGGTTGCGCGGCTCGTTGACGTTGTCGGCGGTCGGCACGGCGAGTTCACGCTTGCCGCGTCCGATCGCTTCGGTGCGTTGCACGGGGAAGTTGCGGTCCACGAACAGCTGGCGGACCTGTTGTGCGCGCTGGCGTGAGAGCGTGTCGTTCTGCGCGGTGCTGCCGGTGGTGTCCGTGTGGCCTGTCACGAGCAACTCGCCGCCGCTGCGCGCGAGCGCTGCGGCGAGCGCCTCCGTCATGGTCTGCTGCGATTCGCGCGTCAGCACCG
>CAIQMJ010000563.1 GCA_903872875.1 uncultured Variovorax sp. | reverse complement strand
GAAGCTCGGCGAGATCGACGAGATCGCGCTCGACGTGCATGGCACGGTGCTCGAACGCCTCGACGCCGAGCCAGAGACCGCCATGGAAGACGATGGCAGCGAAGAGGAAGAAGTCGCTGGCCCGATCGCCATCGCGGTCGACATGACCGACAGCGACGACAGTCCGGCGCCCGCCGACAGCACGCCTGCCTGAGCGCGGCCCTCACGGATCCCGGACGAGCGGCGCGGCGCAATGCGGCTGAAGGACCTGAGCACCCTGCAGATCGCGTTGGGCCTGTCGGTCCTCGCGCATGCAGCGCTGCTCGGCGTACGTTTCGCCGCGCCTGCCGCCTTCGACCGGATGTTCCAGGACACGCCGCTCGAAGTCATCCTGGTGAATGCATCGACCAGCGAGCGGCCGGACAAGGCCACCCTGATCGCGCAACGCGCGCTCGCTGGCGGCGGTGACCTCGACAAGGGCCGCACGACCAGCCCGCTGCCACCCTCGACCTTCACATCGCCCGGCGACGCCAGCGAAGACGCGCAGCGCCAGGTCGAGGCGATGCAGGCACAGCAGATGCTGCTGCTGTCGCGGCTCAAGGACCAGCTCGCCACCATGCCGGCGGAAGACCTGCGACCATCGGGCGCGACGGCCGATGCGTCTGCCCAGACGGAAAGACGGCGCCAACTCGTCAATTTGCTGGCCGAGATCGAACGCCGCGTGAACGAGGAAAATGCGCGCCCCAGGAAGCACTTCATCAGCCCTGCGACACGCGAGGCGGCGTATGCGGTCTACGTCGACACGCTGCGCCGCCGCATCGAGGTGCGCGGCACCGAGAATTTTCCGCAGATCGCAGGCAACAAGCTCTACGGCGAACTCATGATGCTGATCACCGTGAACCACGACGGCCGGCTGCTGGCCGCCGAGATTGCCGAGCGCTCGGGCAATCTCGCGCTCGACAGCCGCGCGCAGGCGATCGTGCGCAGCATCGGCAGCTTTGGCAATTTCACCGAGGCCATGCGCCGGCAGGCCGACCAGATCGTGCTGCCGGCACGCCTGCACTTCACCCACGACGAGACGCTGGAAGCTCAGCTCTCGCCCCGATGACAGAGACGACAGACCACCGAGACCACTGCATGGACATCTATTGCGTGATGGGCAATCCCGTCGAACACAGCCGCTCCCCCTGGATCCACGCCCGCTTCGCGGCGCTGACGGGCCAGACGCTCGACTATGGCCGCCGCCTGGCACCCATCGCCGATTTCATCGGCACCGTCGCAGCCTTCCGCGTCGATCCGGCCGGCACGGCGCGCGGCTGCAACGTGACGGTGCCGTTCAAGTTCGAGGCCGCCGCGCTTGCGCAGCACCTGACGCCGCGCGCCGCGCTGGCCGGTGCCGTCAACGTGCTGAGCTTCCGCGACGATGGCGTCCACGGCGACAACAGCGACGGCATCGGCCTGGTCAACGACATCGTGCGCAATGCCGGCGTGACGCCCGCCGGACGCGAGCTGCTGCTGCTGGGCGCCGGCGGCGCCGCTGCCGGTGTGCTCGGGCCGCTGCTCGAGGCCGGCCCACGCCGCATCGTGGTCGCGAACCGCACCCTGGCCAAGGCCGCCACGCTGGTGCAGCGCCATGCAGCGCTGGCGCTGCGGCACCACGTGCAATTGGAAGCACGGGCGCTCGAAACGATCGACGGCACCTTCGACCTGCTCGTGAACGGCACCGCATCGAGCCTCTCGGGTGGCGAGGTGCCGGTGGACGCAAGCGTGCTGAAGCCGGGCGCGCTGGCCATCGACATGATGTACGGGCCCGCAGCCGCGGGCTTCCTGGCATGGGCGCGTATGCACGGCGCCGTGCCGCGCGACGGGCTCGGCATGCTGGTCGAACAGGCCGCAGAAGCCTTCGAGGCCTGGCGCGGCGTGCGGCCACCGGCGGCGCAGGTGCTGGCGGAGTTGCGCGCCATCGTGGACGCCTGAGCATGCGCGCTCTTCTGCGCTGGGTGTTCTGCCTGCTGATTGCAGGACTCGCATTGCAGCTCTTCTTTGTCATGCGCATCGCAGCCATGGCCGTGATCGATCCGCAGTCGACCGCTTTCCAGCGCTCCGAAGCCTGGAGGATCGCCACGAAGGGCCGCAGCAATGGCGAGCGCGACTGGGCGCAGCAATGGATGCCCTACGACGAGATTTCGGATTCGCTCAAGCGCGCAGTGATTGCGAGCGAGGACGGCGAGTTCATCTACCACCGGGGCATCGAGTGGGAAGCGATCGAACGCGCGCGCCAGCGCAATGCCCAGGCCGAGGCGATCGCGACCCGGCGCGCCGCACAGGCCCGCGCGCGCGGCAAGGAGCCGGCAGCCGCCAGGCTGCGCGGCGGCTCGACCATCACGCAGCAGCTCGCGAAGAACCTGTTGCTTTCGGGCGAACGCACGATGCTGCGCAAGGGCCAGGAACTGGTGCTGGCGACCACGCTGGAGCTGCTGCTGAGCAAGCGGCGCATCCTCGAGATCTACCTCAACAGCGTCGAATGGGGCGAAGGCGTGTTCGGCGCCGAGGCGGCTGCGCAGCGCTACTTCAGGAAGCCTGCCGCACGGCTCAACGCCAACGAAGCCGCGCGCCTCGCCGTGATGCTGCCGAGCCCGAAGTTCTATGAACTCCGGCAGGGTTCCGCGTATCTGGGCGGCCGTGCCGCCACCATCGTGGCGCGCATGCCGTCGGCCGAACTGCCCTGAGCGCCGAAGCTCAGCGAGTCGGCACATTGCCGGTCCGCAGCCGGCAGACCGTCGTGCGGCCAGAGCCATGCGGCCGGCGCGTCGGCTCCGCAAAAGTGTCGATCTCGACGAAGCCGACCTTGCGCATCATTCCGGCGGAAGCGGCGTTCTCCTCGTGCCGATCGATGTAGACCTCGCGCAGGCCCTGGGCCGCGAGCACATCGATGGCCGCAGTCAACAACCGGGCACCGATCCCGCGGCCCGCATGTGCGCGATGCACCACCGCCTCGCAGATGTAGCCCTGCAGCGCACCCGCATCGGCTGCGTCCTGATAACGCGCGAAGTGGCGTGTCGTGCAGAAGGTCACGGCGCCGATCGGCTCCCCCTGATCGAGCGCGAGCACGCCAGCGGTTCCGTTGGTGCCAGTCTCGATCTCCGCCAGGTGCCGCGCGACGCCGTCCGGCGGCAGCCAGTTCCATGGGTTCGGCCCGTGCGTCAGGATCAGGTCGGACAGCGTGGGAATGTCGGCGGCGCTCGCCGCACGCAGGTTCAGGGTCATGCGATTTTTCCGGTTTCGATGCGTCGGGCGCGCCACGCTTCCAGCAGCAGGATCGCAGCGAGCCCGATGCCGTACGCGAGCACGTCGCTCCAATCGGGCGTGCTGCCCAGCAGGACCCGCAGCACGCGGTTCGGTATCTGCCAGTGCCACAGCCCCGCCAGGTATTGGCCCAGTTCCAGTGCGCAGCCGGTGCTGAAGGCCGCAAACGCCAGGTACACCGGGCGCACGGCCAGCACGGAGCGGAACACCGCATGCAGCCAGGTCACCGCGAGCACGTCGCCGAAGAAGCTGCGCAGCCAGCCGGCGCGGGCACCGGCCGTGGCGAGCAGCACAAGCACGACGAAGAGTGCCAGCGCGCACGCCAGCGCGGTCGGATTGAGGCGCCAGGACAGAACGGTTTTCATGGCCCGTATCATCGCCGCCATGTTCGCTGCGAAGTTGTTGGGATGGGTGTTGCTCGGTGTCGTGCGTCTCCTCACGGGTGCCCAGGCACGCTGGTGGGGCTGTCCGCCGAAGGCCGAGCAGCGTATCTACTTTGCGAATCACCAGAGCCACATCGACCTCGTCATGATCTGGGCCGCACTGCCCGAGGAGCTGCGCAGCATCACGCGACCGATCGCGGCACGCGACTACTGGGCCAACACGCCGTTCAAACGCTGGATCACGACCGAGCTGTTCAACGCCATCTATGTCGAACGCGGCGGCACGCCGCCGCCGGCTGAAGAGGGCGTGCCGCCGCCAGACCCGATGGCGCCGTTGCAGCCGCTGATCGATGCACTCAAGAGCGGCGACTCGATCATCATCTTCCCGGAAGGCACGCGCGGCCATACGGGGGAGCCGCAGAAGTTCAAGTCCGGCCTGTTCACGCTGGCCGGCATGTTCCCCGACGTGGTGCTGGTGCCGGCGTGGATCGACAACGTGCAGCGCGTCATGCCCAAGGGCGAGGTCGTGCCGGTGCCGATCCTCTGCTCGGTGACTTTCGGGGCGCCGATCGCCCTCGGTGCGGGCGAGGAACGCCGCGCCTTCCTGGACCGTGCGCGCGATGCGGTCGTCGCACTGCAGGACGTCTGATGAATGCCTTTCTCCGCGGCCTGACGCCGCCGCAGCAGGTCGCTGCGCTGTTCCTCATCGTCTTCGGGGTGCTCACGATCGTGAGCATCGGCACGCTGCTGGTCGGCCTTCGCGAACGCCGCAATGCCGCCCATGGCGAAGCCTGGATGCGCGAGTTCCAGGACTTCCGCGCGCTGCTGCGCACCACCTGGTTCATGGTCGTCGTGTTCTGGATCGGCTGGGCGCTCGGCGCGGGCGTGGCAACCGTGCTCTTCGGGCTGATCTCCTTCTTCGCGCTGCGCGAGTTCATCACGCTGTCGCCCACGCGGCGCGGCGACCACCGCAGCCTGATCCTGGCCTTCTTCGTCGTGCTGCCGATCCAGTTCGTCCTGGTCGGTACCGCGCATTTCGACCTGTTCACGGTGTTCATTCCGGTCTACGTGTTCATCGCCATTCCGGTGGTGAGCGCGCTGTCGAACGATTCCAGCCATTTCCTCGAACGCAACGCCAAGCTGCAGTGGGGCATCACGGTCTGCGTCTACGGCCTGAGCCACGTACCGGCGCTGCTCCTGCTGACCTTCCCCGGTTACGAAGGCAAGAGCGCGTTCCTCGTCTTCTTCCTGGTCTTCGTGGTGCAGACCTGCATGGTGGTGCAGCATCTGATCGCGCGACGCTTCGCGTACATCTCTCCGGAGGATCTGGCCGCCAAGCCGGCTCGCCATCTGTCGCCGCTGCGCAGGACCCTGCAGAAATGGCTTGCCCGCCAGCCCTTCGCACCCAACATCAGCCGCAGTTTCAACTGGGCAAGCTGGGGTGCCGGCATGGTCATCGCCAGCGTGGTCGGTGCGCTGATGTCCTTCATCACGCCCTTCAAGTTCGGCCAGGCGCTGGCGATGGCGCTGATCGCCTGCGTGGCGGGCTCGATGGGCCACCTCGTAATGAAGGCGCTCAAGCGCGACCGAGGCATACCGAACTGGGGCAAGAAGGGTGTTGGCGTGACTGGCGCCAACGGTCTGCTCGACCGCGTCGACGCGCTGTGCTTCGCCGCGCCGATCTTCTTCCATTCCGTGCGCTGGTACTTCGGGGTCTGAACGCATGCGCATCCTCGGCATCGACCCCGGCCTGCAGACCACCGGCTTCGGCGTGATCGACGTGGACGGCCATGCGCTCCGGTACGTGGCCAGCGGCACCATCAGCACCAGGAGCATCGCGCGCGAGAACCTGCCGGCACGGCTCAAGGTGCTGTTCGATGGCATCGGCGAGATTGCTGCCCGCTACCAGCCGGATGAGTCGGCCGTCGAGATCGTGTTCGTGAACGTGAACCCGCAGGCCACGCTGCTGCTGGGCCAGGCGCGTGGCGCCTGCCTGACAGCACTGGTCCATGGCGACCTGCCGGTGGCCGAATACACCGCGCTTCAGATGAAGCGCGCCGTGGCCGGCCATGGGCAAGCGGCGAAGGCACAGGTACAGGAGATGGTGAAGCGCCTGCTCGACCTGCCAGGCCTGCCGGGCGCCGATGCGGCAGATGCGCTGGGCATCGCGATCACCCATGCGCATGTCGGGCGTTCAATGGCACGCCTGAGCGCCGCAGCGGAATCATCGAAGACTGCCGGCGCGCCAGCAGGTGCGCCCATGCGTCGCTACCGGGACGGCAGAAGCCGATAGATCACCGGATTCAGGCCATGCGTTCGGCGATCAGCACCGCGAAGAAACCGCAAGCCGCGAGCAGCGTCCACTTGAGCACGATCCATCCGAAGCGCCGGTACTTCATCTGCCCCGTGCCCGCATAGAACGCGAAGGACACGCCAGCGACCAGGAGCAGCAGCAGGATGACCCAGCGGAACAGAAGCATCGTGTGGCAGTGCCGGGTTACCAGGCGCGCGCGATTTCGGCGAAGCCGGCCGGTGCGCGCTTCTCATCGTCGAAGGTGACGATCTCGAAGGACTCGGGATGCGACATCAGCTCGCGCAACAGCTTGTTGTTCATCGCGTGGCCCGAGCGGAAGGCGCTGTAGGCCGCCAGCAAGGGCCGGCCGACCACATAGAGGTCGCCCATGGCATCGAGGATCTTGTGCTTGACGAACTCGTCGTCGTAACGAAGACCGCCCGCATTGAGTACCTTGGTGTCGTCCATCACGATCGCGTTGTCGAGCCCGCCGCCGAGTGCCAGGCCCTTGCTGCGCATGTACTCGACTTCCTTGGTGAAACCGAAGGTGCGCGCGCGCGCGATGTCGCGGCTGTACGAACCGCTGCCCAGGTCGAATTCCACGCGCTGGCCGGTGGAATCGACCACGCGGTGGTCGAAGTCGATCTCGAAGCTGAGCTTGAAACCGTAATACGGCTCCAGGCGCGCCCATTTCACGTTGCTGCCTTCGCCTTCGCGCACCTCGACGGGTCGCGTCACCTTGATGAAGCGCCGCGGCGCCTTCTGCAGTTCGATGCCCGCGCTCTGCAGCAGGAACACGAAGGAGGACGCCGAGCCGTCGAGGATCGGCACCTCGTCGGCCGTGATGTCGATCACCAGGTTGTCGATGCCCAGGCCTGCGCAGGCGGACAACAGGTGCTCGACCGTCTGGACCTTGGCGCCACCGTTGGACACCGTCGACGCCAGCCGCGTGTCGGTGACGGCCTCTGCCGTCATCGCGATGTTCACCGGCTCCGGCAGATCGACGCGTCGAAAAACGATGCCCGTGTCCGGTGCAGCGGGCCGCAGCGTCAGCTCCACGCGCTGACCGCTGTGCAGCCCCACGCCCACGGCGCGTGTGATGGACTTGAGTGTTCGTTGTTTCAGCACCGGACGATTTTAGAAGCCCGACGCTTCCCTCGTCCGGCAGACATCTCTATTCCGCCCATAGAAAAAGGGCGTCGCAAGAGGCCCTTTCTCATGTGGATCAGTCAGCTTGACGACGCAGGAAGGCCGGGATCTCGAAATCGTCCATGCCACCCGACGACAACGCGTCCACCTTGGCCGCAGCCATCGTGCGGTTGGTGCGCCACACGCTGGGCACCGCCATGCCTTCGTAGTTGGGCTGGCTGCCGCCGTGCTGTGCGCCGCCGCTCGCATGACCGACGCCGCCCAGGGTCGGCACGGTGAAAGGGATGTTGTCGGTACCGGTGCGGATCACTTCCAGCGTCGGCGCCTGGCGGCGTGCGTCGGGGCGCGACAGGCCGGTGGCGACCACGGTCACGCGCATCTCGTCGCCGAGATTCTCGTCGTAGGCTGCGCCGTAGATGACATGCGCATCGGCCGATGCGTAGGCACGGATGGTGTTCATCGCGAGCTTCGATTCCGACAGCTTCAGCGAGGCCTTCGAAGCCGTCACCAGCACCAGCACGCCCTTGGCGCCCGACAGGTCGATGCCTTCCAGCAGCGGGCAGGCCACGGCCTGCTCGGCCGCGATGCGCGCGCGGTCCGGGCCGCTCGCGGCCGCCGTGCCCATCATCGCCTTGCCGGGTTCGCCCATCACGGTGCGCACGTCTTCGAAGTCGACGTTCACGCCGCCGTACTCGTTGATGATTTCCGAGATACCGCCGACCGCGTTCTTCAGCACGTCGTTGGCGTGCGCAAAGGCCTCGGCCTGCGTCACGTCCTCACCCAGCACCTCGAGCAGCTTCTCGTTCAGGATCACGATCAGCGAGTCGACGTTGGCTTCGAGTTCGGCCAGGCCGCTGTCGGCGTTGTTCATGCGCTTGCCGCCTTCCCAGTCGAAGGGCTTGGTCACCACGCCGACGGTCAGGATGCCCATTTCCTTAGCGATGCGCGCGATCACCGGCGCCGCGCCGGTACCGGTGCCGCCGCCCATGCCGGCCGTGATGAACAGCATGTGCGCGCCATCGATCGCCGCGCGGATCTCGTCGACTGCGAGTTCCGCCGCTTCACGGCCCTTGTCGGGCTTGCCGCCCGCGCCGAGACCATTGGTGCCGAGCTGGATCAGCTTGGGTGCGTTGCTGCGCGACAGCGCCTGCGCATCGGTGTTGGCGCACGAGAACTGGACGCCCTGTACGCCTCGTTCGATCATGTGCGCCACGGCATTGCCACCACCACCGCCGACGCCGATCACCTTGATCTGCGTGCCTTGGTTGAACTCTTCTTCCATTTCGATCATTTCGATGGCCATTTTTTGAACTCCTTGAATTTGCAGTTGCCGTTTGTTTGCAGACGATTTCTTCTTCGATCACCGGTTGTTTTTGTCAAGGCGGCCCGGTGCGTCGCCATCGCTCGTTGAAGTGCCGCAGCGGTCCCGCGCGCGCAAAGCGCAGTGCCGTTCCGGAAACGCCGCGGAACCGGCTTTGCCGGGCCGCAGGCGTTGCCCCCCGGGACGGGGGGTTGGCGAAGCGACACGGAGTGCGCGAAGCCTGGCGGGTCATCAAAAATTCCCCACGATGAAGTCCTTGAAGCGGCCGAAGGCGGTCTTGACGGAACCGTTCTTCTGCGCCACCTTGTAGCCGCGCATGCGCGCCGTGCGTGCCTCTTCGAGCAGGCCCATCACGGTGGCGGCACGCGGCTGCGCAACCATGTCCGACAGCGCACTCGAATATTTCGGGATGCCGCGCCGCACCGGCTTCAGGAAGATGTCTTCGCCGAGCTCGACCATGCCGGGCATCACGGCACTGCCACCGGTCAGCACCACGCCGGAAGACAGCACTTCCTCGTAGCCCGACTCGCGCACCACCTGCTGCACCAGCGAAAAGATCTCCTCCACCCGCGGCTCGATCACGCCGGCCAGCGCCTGGCGGCTCAGCATGCGCGGACCGCGGTCGCCCAGGCCCGGCACTTCGACCTGCGTGTCCGGGTCGGCCAGCAACTGCTTGGCAAAACCGTTCTCGACCTTGATGTCCTCGGCGTCCTTGGTCGGCGTGCGCAGTGCCATCGCGATATCGCTGGTGATCAGGTCACCGGCGATCGGGATCACCGCGGTGTGGCGGATCGCGCCGTTCGTGAAAATGGCCACGTCCGTCGTGCCCGCGCCGATGTCGACCAACACCACGCCCAACTCGCGCTCGTCCTCGGTCAGGACCGCCTGGCTCGACGCCAGCGGATTGAGCATCAGCTGCTCGACCTCGAGGCCGCAGCGCCGCACGCACTTGATGATGTTCTCGGCCGCACTCTGCGCACCGGTCACGATGTGTACCTTGGCCTCGAGCCGCATGCCGCTCATGCCGATCGGCTCCTTCACGTCCTGGCCGTCGATCACGAATTCCTGCGGCTCGACCAGCAGCAGGCGCTGGTCGCTCGAGATGTTGATGGCGCGGGCCGTCTCGACCACGCGTGCCACGTCGGCCGGCGTGACCTCGCGGTCCTTCACCGCGACCATGCCGCTGGAGTTGATGCCGCGGATGTGGCTGCCGGTGAT
>CAIQMJ010000562.1 GCA_903872875.1 uncultured Variovorax sp. | reverse complement strand
TCTGCCGCCCAGACTCCTAGATCTCAGACCAAAGCCGCAAGAGATTGTGATAGTGGCCTGTCAGCGCAACGGTTTCGTCTGTCTCACCCAGTCGGGCGCGCAGTTTCTGTATGGACTGATCGAGTTCGAAAAGCATGCCACGCTGGTGGTTGTCCCGCACCATGCTTTGCAGCCAGAAAAAAGAACAGACTCTTGCGCCGCGCATTACAGGCGTCACTCGGTGCAGGCTGGTCGACGGGTAGAGGATCAGATCACCCGCTGGCAGCTTGACTTCGTGGACGCCATAAGTGTCGACCACCTCCAGTTCTCCACCTTCGTATTCCTCAGGCTCGCAGAGGAACAGCGTGCATGACAGGTCTGTGCGAAGCTGCGCGCCTGTGCCCGGAACCCTCCGGACCGAACCATCGATGTGCAGACCGTAGTGTTCGCCGCCTTCGTAGCGATTGAAGAGGGGCGGTACATAGTGCAGCGGCAACGCAGCGGAGAAGAATAGGGGGTGGCGGGCCAGCGCGGCGAGCACCAAGCGGCCCAGCTCCTGGCTGACTGGAGACTGTTCCGGCAACTGCCGATTGCGCTTCACCTTGGCACCCTGGTCGCCGACGGTCTCCCTGCCGTCTACCCATTCGGTGGCGTCAAGGGCTCGGCGCAACTGTTGGACCTGTGGGGCGCTGAGGACTTCGGGAACATGCAACATCATTTCAAGGGCCTTCACAATGAAAAAAGCCCCAGCAAGGCCGGGGCTCGAGTGTCTCACCGCTGTCGGCGGTGGGGCTTGACGCGGATCAGAACGCAAAGTTTGCGGTGATCCGTGCGGAGCGGGGCGTGCCAGGGGTATAGCGGTAACCGCTTTTGTTGATCGCAGCCACGTAGTCCTTGTCGAACACGTTGTACAGATTGAACTGAAGGTCCAGGTTCTTGTTGATGCGGTACGACGCCATCGCGTCGACCACCCAGTAGGAATCGACGTACGCTGGCGTGCCGACCGCACCGTCGGTGCCGCGATGCAGCTTGCCGTTGAAGCGGGCGCCGGCGCCGATCGTCAGGCCGAAGGGCAGCACGTAGGTGGTCCAGGACGTGAACGCGCTCTTTGGCGTGTAGGCAAGTGCCGTGCTGCCATCGGCCAGAACCACCGGGCCACTCTTGACCTTGGTGTCCATCGTCGTGAAGCCCGCGCTCACGCCCCATGCGTCGGTGATCGCACCGGCCGCGCCGAGTTCGATGCCTTGCACCTGCTTCTTGCCGGTCTGGTAGTAGAGGCTCGAGGCGGCGTCCTGCACCACTTCGTTGCTCACTTCCGTGCGGTAGAGCGCCGCGGTCAGTGCCACGCGCTTGTTGAGCACGTCCCACTTGGTGCCGAGCTCATAGGTCTTGGCCTTCTGTGGTTGATAGTTGATGTTGGCCGCACTGTTGGCGGCTGAGCTCAGGGCGAAGTTGGCACCGCCTGGTGGCTGGGCGGCCGTGCCGTAAGCGGCGTAGATGCTCGCGTTGTCGACAGGCTTGTAGACCACGCCCAGTTTGCCGGTGAACAGGTTGTCCGAGGTTTTCAGATCCGTCACGGCGATCGTGCGGGTCTGGGCAGCGCCGGTGCCGGCCAACGTCAGAGCAGTGGCGTTGTAGTCGGTGCTGTAGTGCTCGAAGCGGATGCCGCCGGTGATCTGCCATTGCTCGTTGAGCTTGGCGGTGTCGAAGATGTACAGGCCGACGGTGTCGGTACTGCCGTCCGAACCCGTACCGTTCGGGATGCGGTTGTAGCCGGTCACGTTCGGGTTCGGGTTGTAGAGATTGGCGGCCGGCCAGGAGCCGGCGGGCGCGTAGGTCGTGCCGACCGTGGCAAAGCCCGGACCGTAGAAGTTCTCGTTGGTCTGTTCTTCGTGGCTGAACTCGACGCCGGCGCTGATGGTATGGCTAACGCTGCCGGTATTGACCTTGGCTTGCACATTGGTCTGGTTGATGAAGACCTTGTTGACCTGATCCTTGTTGGTCGGCAGGTTGCGCGTCATCGTCCAACCGGCAGGATTTGCCGCCGATGGCGTCGCCAGATAGGCTGAGTTCACGGCCGGGGTTCCTCCGGTCGTGGTGAGGCCTCCTAGCATGAATGCCGTCAGCATGTAGTCCTGCGAAGTCTTCGCATAGCGCGTGGTGTTGCGCAACGTCATGTCCGGCGTGATGTCGTGCTCGATACGCACCGTCAGCATGTCCGTCGTCACCTTGTCGAAGTCGGAACTGGTGCCGTAGAAGTTGCTCGAGTCGACGCGCGCAGCCGAGTCCAGGAAGGTCCGACGGCGGTTGCCAAGGATCAGCGGATCCGGGTTCGTGTAACCGGGCAGGCCGATTGTCGGAACGCCGCCATCCGGCACGTTGTCCTGTTTGACATGCAGGTAGTCGATGTACGTGCGCGTCGGGGTATTGAGCCCCAAGGCCAGTGACGGTGCGATCGCGGTGCGCTTGTTCTTGACATAGTCGCGGCCGTCGACGCCGGCGTCCTGCGCTACCGCGTTTAGACGAAAAGCAGCACCCACACCGTTCTCGCCGCTCAGCGACTTGTTCCAGTCGATGCTGCCGCGCTTGTAGTCGGAGGTGCCCAAACCGATTGAGCCGCTGAAGCTGTCTTCCAGCTTGGGCTTCTTGGTGATCATGTTGATGTAGCCAGTGGGCGACGTGCGTCCGACGTCCGTGCCGGCGGGGCCTTTGACCACTTCGACCTGCTCGATGTTGAACACGTCACGCGAAATCGAGCCGATGTCGCGGATGCCATCCACGAAGATGCTGCTGGAACTGTCGAAACCACGCATGTAGATTGCGTCGCCGGTGCTGGTGCTGCCGTTCTCACCGAGATAGAACGCGCTCGCGCCGGGCGTATTGCGCAGTGCCTCGCTCAGGGTGGTGGCGCCTTGCTCGCGAATGATCTGTTCCTTGATCACGGCGATGGTCTGCGGTGTGTCGACCAGTGGCGCTGTGAACTTCGGATTGGCGGACGTGTCGGCCTTGTAGTCGCTGGCTGTGCCGGAGTCCTGCACGCGGACTTCCTTCAGCGTGTTCGTTTGCGCGGCGACCGGAAGGGCGAGAGCCATGAGGGTGGCGGCTGCCACGCTGCTCAGGGGGGGGACAGCACGCGCCACAGCGTGCTTGCGGCTTTTGATGTAGGCCATGAGATCTTCCGAGTTGTTTGGGAATGGTTTTGGACTTGAACTCGACTGGCGGGTCCGGCACCTGGCAAATGTGCTGGTCAGGATTGGCTTGTTGAGGCTCCCGAGGCGCAACGCCCTGGAAATGCCTGCGAATGATAATGACTATCAATACCTTTAGTCACAGGTGCTGTCGAAGTTCGACAAAATTTCCACCAGATGTTGCGGTACGGCAACTGTCGGACGCCCTCGGGCCAAGGTACCAGCGCGAGGCAGCGATCGGATGCGGGCGCTTGGCCGCCACCTCCATGCGCCGATGGAGTTGGCGTTCCGGCGATGGTCAATAGACATCACGGCGGTAGCGGCCACTGCGGATGAGTTCACGCACGAGGGCTTCGCCGGCGATCTGGCGCAATGCGGCATCGACGCCGCTCGCCATCCCTTGCAGGCTGCCACACACATAGACTGCGGCACCGCGCGCTAGCCATGCCTGGAACGCGTCGGTCGCCTGCAGCAGTCGATGTTGCACATAGGTCGGCTCATGCCGGTCGCGCGAGAACACCATATCGAGCCGTTGCAACATTCCGGAGGCCCGCCATGCGTCCAGTTCATCGCGGCAGAAATAGTCATGCGCGGCCTGCCGTTCGCCGAAGACCAGCCAGTTCTCGTGCTGGTGGGCAGCTGCCCTGGCGCGGAGATGGGCACGCAGGCCGGCCAGCCCGGTTCCGTTGCCGATAAGGATCAGCGGCCGCTCGAGGTTGCCGTCGAGACGGAAATTACGGTGCGGCCGCACGCGCAGCGCCACGGAGTCGCCAAGCGCCAGCGTCGACGTGAGCAAACCCGATGCCGCGCCGAGTGTGCCGTCGGGGTGACGCTCCTGCCGCACGAGCAACTGGACTTCTCCATCCTCAGGAATGGACGCGATGGAATAGTCACGCGGCCGTTTCGGATCGCTCGCCAGTGCCACTTGCACCAGGTCGCCCGATTGCCATATCGCTTCCACGCCCGTCGGTGGCCGCAGACCGAGGTGATAGACCGGGCCACCCTGGCTGCCAGGGTTGAGCAACTCACGGCGCACGAGCTGCCAAGGCGAGAAGGCTGCGGAAGGGCCGTCATCGGATGCCGCTGCGGTTGCGCGATCGCCGCCCCAGGAGGCGTGCCATTGGGCGAGTGCGGCGGGGTCACCGTTGTCGACTTCGATACGCGGTTCCGACGCGACCGCGCCGCTGGCTTGAAGCCATTCGTCGAGCGCGCGCCCAAAGCCGCAGAACTGTGCATATTGGCGATCGCCGAGCGCCAGCACCGCATAGCGCAGCATGGACAACTGCATCGGTTTGCCCATCGCTCGTTCGGCGAAAAGGCTTGCGCTGTCGGGTGCATCGCCTTCACCGTAGGTGCTGACGACGAAAAGCGCGCGCTGGGCAGCAACCAGCGTTGGCGCATCGAGGTCGTTCAGCGGCATGACACGCACCGGCACGCCGGTGGAATGCAGGGCCCTTGCGGTCTGCCAGGCGATGGACTCCGCCTGTCCGGTCTGGCTGGCGAAGGACACCAGGACGGGTGGCTGGTCGCCGCTTCCTGCCAGCGCTGCAGCGACGTTCGCGTTGGCCGTCTGCCGACGGCGTTCGCGCAGATAGATGGCCAGGCACAGCGCGCTGTAGGCGAGAACCACGAGGCCCGCCACCAGCATGCGGAAGTAAGGCTCAGTCATCGATCGTGTCGGTCGGGAGGCTACATGAACGAATGGTGCGTGGCGTCATGCCGAGAGCGCACGCCAGGCTTTGGTTGCGAGGACTTGTTGGGTTTCGCCATTGCGACGCACGAAGACCGCCGCGATCCGATGACGTTCCGCGAATGCGGGGCCGTCGGTCGCGCCGAGCACCATGAGCGCAGTTGCCAGTGCGTCGGCATGCATGCATTGCGGATGAAGCGCGGTGACGGATGCCAAGGTTGCGGGCAACGGCTTGCCGTTGCGCGGGTCGATGGTGTGCGACCAGCAGCGTCCGCCCTGTTCATGGACGTGCCATCGGTCGCCGGAGGTGGCGATGGACATGCCCGTCAAGGCCACCGGCGGCAAGGCGTCGTCGGCGATGTCGATGCGCACGCGCCAGGCCTGCCCGCCAGGTCGGACACCGACTCCGCGCAACTCACCACCGATTTCCACCAGGAAATCGCGCAAGCCCAACGTCAGAAGGGTCTCGGCTACCTGGTCGACGGCAAAGCCCTTGGCGACCCCTGAAAAATCGAGGGACAGCCCGCCGGGCTGTGTGATCGTCCGTGCGTCAGGGGCGAAGGCGAGTCGCTTCCACCCCGTGCGTGATTTCGCATCGGCCAGTGCCGCAGCACTGGGCTCGGCGGAGATGGCGCGGGCGTGCGCACCGAAGCCCCACAAGGCCACCAGCGAGCCGACTGTGGGATCGATTGCACCGCCGCTGGCTTCGGCCCATTGAAGCGCACAGCCCAGCACCCGCGCGAAGTCGTCCGGCACAACGTGCCGGCTGCCTGCCTGCGCCCGGTTGTAGCGGCTGATGTCCGACGCGGCGTCCCAGGTGCTCATCTGAGCGATCACCTTGCCCAGCGTCTCGTTGACTGTGGCAAGTACGGCGTCGTGCGGATGCATCGCCGGATTGTCGAAGGCCAGTGACCAGGTCGTCCCCATGGTGCGGCCGGCCAGCTTCTGCAGGCGGCTGGGGTCCGCCGGCCGAGGCACGGCCGTGTTCGCATAGCCACCAGCGCGCCAGGTGGCGAAAGAGGGGCGCACCGGTGCAACTCCGATCCAGGGACTCAGGGCAGCACTTGCAGCGTCGCTGCGTAGCTCAGGCGTCGCTCCTTGGCCTGCGGCAAAGTGGTCTTGTTGTCCTTCGTGCTGGCATCGAGGTAGTACATGCCTGCAACGGGCCAGGTCACGCTGAACTGACCCTTGTCGTCGGTCTTGAGCTTCAGTTCCGCCAGAGCATCGCGGTACTGCGTGTCGCCTTGCGTCACGGTGACTTCGAGGTCCTTGGCCGCTTGGCCATCCACCAGCAAGGTGAACGTGGCCTTTTCACCCTTCACCAGGTCGGTCGGGCTGCCGGTCGAGATCAGTTCCAGCCCCTGGCCGATCGGCTTGATCACCGAGGGCTTGCCCATGGTCACGAAGGTTTCAATGCGGCCTGACGATTGCGTGACGACGACATCGGTGGCGTCCGCGGGAATCTCCTTGCCGATCGTCTCCGGCGTACCTCGGGCGCGCTTCTGCTGACCGGTCGCCTTGTCTTTCCAACTGGCGAAGGCGCCACCGTTGATCACGGCGATGCGGTAGGTACCTGGCTGCACGATGCTCAGGTCGAATACGCTGCGCTGCTTCAGCTTGGTTTCGGATTCGGCCTTCACGGTGCTGCCGTCCGGTGCGGTGATCTGCAGGCCGTCCAGGCGCAAGGCGGCGTGGTTCGCGACAAACAGATCGTTCGAGACGGCTGCATCGATCGTGATCGTGTCCGCTTTCGACAGCACGGTGGTCGAGGGCAGGATCCAGGCATTGTGGGCGTGAGCGGTGCCCAGGACTGCAACGAGAGCGGCCGTGAGCGCGGCGATACGGATGGAAGATTTCATGGCGGACTCCTGTGAATGGCTTCGGACCTTCGGATGAGCGGATGGGTGTCAGGGCTTGAAGTCGAGCTTGATTTCGCCGAGTTCGCTGCTGCCTGTGGCGGTGACTTGTGCCGCGCCGGTGGGGGGCCACTGGAACGGCACGGTCACCACTTCACGGCCCCCCGCCTCGCGGGCCGCTTCTACGACGAACTTGTAGGCGCCGGGCGCGAGCTTCGGCAGTGCAGCCGAGCCTTCGGTCAGGCTGATCTGATGTTTGCCGACCGGCTTGGTGGCGCCGCTGATGCCGTCGACCGGCATCTGCAGTTCACGACCGGTGCGGCGCCACCACTGGCGCAAATCCTTGAGCCACTTGGTGCCTTCGCCTTCAGGATTGTTGGTGCGTGTGCGAATGTCGTACCAGACGGCGACCGTGCTGGCGACCGAGTTGTCGGCGCGTTCGATCCAGGCCGCCACATAAGGACGGTGGTATTCCGCTCCGCTGAGGCGCGGCACCTCGATGCTCACGCCAACACCGGCCGAAAATGCCGGGCCGCCGAACAGGGCGGCGAGCGCCGGGATTGCGAGCGAATAACGAACTTGCACGAAGAGACCTCTTTCTGATGAGTGACTAGTGGATGAACAGCAAGGCCAGCAGAACCGGGATCACCAGCCCCATGCCGACCATCGGCCATGTGAAGGGGCGGTTGCCCGCATGCATCTTGAGAATGAAGAGTCCGGTGATCGAGAAGATCATGGCCGCGGCAGCGAAGACATCGATGAACCAGCTCCAGGCAGCGCCGGTGTTGCGGCCTTTGTGCAGGTCATTGAGATAGGAGATCCAGCCGCGGTCGGTGCGCTCGTACTCGATCTCGCCGTCGCCCAGGTTCAACCGCAGCCACGCGTCGCCGCCCGGGCGCGGCAGAGAGAGATAGATCTCGTCGTCTGACCATTCGGCTTCGCGGCCGGTCGTGTCGATGGCCCAGTGTGTCTTCACCCAGGCTTGCAACTCCGTCGACAACGGTGCGCGTCCCTTTCGCTGGGACTTCACCGCGGGCTGCTGCTTTTCCAACTGCGCGCGCAACGCATCGTCGATCGTTGCGCGCAGATGGGTGGTATCGGGCTTGGCTTCGATCTGCCCCGCATGATTCAGGGTGAAGCCGGTCACGCTGAACAGGATCATGCCGATCAGGCAGATGGCGGAACTGACCCAGTGCCACTCGTGCAGGGTTTTGAGCCAGTAGGCACGTCGGCGGTTGTCGGTGGAGGTTGCGGTCATCGGCGCCGCGGATTCTAGCGGCTCGAATGAGAATTAATGTTATTTGTGGTTCGTGATGAAAAGCGTCGATAGGTGCTGAACAACATGCAAAGACTCGCTTCACTGCTCCTGAATCGATAGCGTGTGAAGTTCGGTAAAGAAAAAAAAGGGACCCTCAGGCCCCTTTTTGAATCGTTGGGAGAGTCCGCGCTCAGGTGAGTTCGCCCATTTGCGACTGCTGATAGTTCTGCAGGCCGACCTTGTCGATCAGGTCGATCTGCGTTTCCAGGAAGTCGATATGTTCCTCGGTATCGTCGAGGATATTCTGCAGCAGCTCGCGTGACACGTAGTCGCGTACCGTCTCGCAGTGTGCAATTCCGGCCTTGATGGTGGCTTGCGCTCCGTATTCGGCCTTCAGGTCGCAGGCAAGCAGCTCAGGCACGTCTTCGCCGACGTTGAGTTTGGCAAGGTCCTGCAGGTTGGGCAGGCCGTCCAGCATGAAGATGCGGTCCATGAGCCAGTCCGCGTGCTTCATCTCGCCGATCGACTCTTCGTATTCCTTCTTCGCCAGCTTGTCGAGGCCCCAGTGCTTGAGCATCCGGTAGTGCAGGAAATACTGGTTGATCGCGGTCAGCTCGTTCTTGAGCTGCGCCTGCAGATGTTCGATGACTTGGGGGTCGCCCTTCATGGTTATTGTCCTTTTTGAAACCGCGATTGTCCGAGGGCTAAAGGGTCATTTGCAAGCAAACCCATGCCTTGCTGGTCTGCATGCGGGTGAGGGTGATAGGCGTTCGTGTTTGATCTTGAGAAGACGCGCTTGCGGGTATGCGCACATAGGTCAGTGCAATACAATAGATAGTCAACGACTATTGATTTGTCGTAATCGGTAGTTATACTAACGACTCGCAATTTTCATCCACCTGCACAGCCAAGGAAAACACCATGTCCGTGATCAATACCGAAATCAAGCCCTTCAAGGCAAGCGCCTACAAGGATGGCAAATTCATCGACGTGTCCGATGCCGATGCCAAGGGCAAGTGGTCGGTCTTTTTCTTCTACCCGGCCGACTTCACCTTCGTGTGCCCGACCGAACTGGGCGACGTGGCCGACCACTATGCCGAATTCCAGAAGCTCGGCGTGGAGATCTTCTCCGTGTCGACCGACACCCATTTCACGCACAAGGCCTGGCACGACTCGTCGGAGACGATCGGCAAGATCAAGTACACGATGATCGGCGACCCGTCGGGCCAAGTGACCAACAACTTCGAGATCATGCGTCCGGGCGTCGGCCTGGCCGACCGCGGCACCTTCCTGGTCGACCCGCAAGGCGTCATCCAGTTCATGGAAGTCAGCGCCGAAGGCATCGGCCGCAACGCCATCGAGCTGCTGCGCAAGATCAAGGCCGCCCAGTACGTGGCCGCTCACCCGGGCGAAGTCTGCCCGGCCAAGTGGGAAGAGGGTGAAAAGACCCTCGCCCCCTCGCTCGACCTCGTCGGCAAGATCTAAGACTTGAAGACCCGAACCGTCGGCCGGTCATCC
>CAIQMJ010000561.1 GCA_903872875.1 uncultured Variovorax sp. | reverse complement strand
GGCGTGCCCGCCGGCGCCATCAGCCCGGCCCAGGACCTCACGTCATAGCCGGCCACGCCCTGCTCGTCGACGGTCGGCACGTTCGGCAGGCCCGGCCAGCGCTGCGGTCCGGTGGCCGCGATGGCGCGAAGCTTGCCGGCCTGGATGTTCGAGATCACGGCCGTCGGCGGCGCGATGATGAAAGGCATATCGCCACCGAGCAGTGCGGTCAGGGACGCCGCATCGCCACGGTAGGGCACATGCAGCATCGACACGCCGGCCATCTTCGACAGCAGCTCGCCAGCCAGATGGTGCGTGGAGCCGACGCCGGCCGTGCCGTAGGCGACGGTTCCGGGCGCCGCCTGCGCCGACGCGAGGATCTCGCGCAGGCCGGTCACCCTGGAGTTGGCGTTGACGACGATCAGAAAGGGAAAGTAGGTGACGGTCGAGACCATCTCGAAATCGCCGACCGACTTGTAGGGCAGCGTGTTGTAGAGCGCGCCGGCCACCGCATGGCCACCGGTCGCCAGCAGCAGCGTATAGCCGTCGGGCCGGGCGCGCGCCACCGTCGTCGCGGCGATAGTGCCGCCGGCACCGGACTGCGCCTCGACCACGATCGGCTGGCCGAGCGCCTTGCCCATCTCGATGCCGACTGCACGGGCGATCGCGTCGGCGTTGCCGCCGGGCGCGAAGCCCTGGTAGATCTTGATGGCATGGTCCGGATAGGCCTGCGCGAACGCGCGAGGCGCCAGGCTGGCCAGCGCGGCCACGCCGCCCGCTGCGATGAGCTGTCTTCTTTGCATTGTCTTGTCTCCGTGCGCGGCGGCCTCGTGCGGGCCGATGCTCTGCGCTTGTGTTGTGTGGGCAGGGACGTGGGAATGTCGGGGAAAGCGTGGCCGTCAGCCCTGGGCAACGACCGGATTGCGCAGCAGGCCGACCGCCTCGATCTCGACCTCGACGACGTCGCCGGGCTTCATGAAGAGCGGCGGCTTCTTGCTCCAGCCCACACCGGCCGGCGTGCCGGTGATGATCACGTCGCCCGGCACCAGCGTGAAGATGGTCGACGCATAGGCGATGAGGCGCGGGATCGAGAAGATCATGTGGCCCGTGTGGCTCGACTGCACCACGGTGCCGTTGAGGCGGGTCTCGAGCTTCAGTTCGCGGCCCGGTTCGATCTCGTCGGCCGTGACCATCCAGGGGCCGAAAGCGCCGGTGGACTCGAAGTTCTTGCCCGATGCGATCTGCTTCGCGTGGAACTGCCACTCGCGCACGCTCGCGTCGTTGTAGCAGCTGTAGCCGGCGATGTGACCCCAGGCATCGGCCTCGGCGATGTCGCGGCCCCCCTCGCCGATGATCACGGCCAGCTCGCCTTCCCAGTCGAGCGACTCGGAGACGCGAGGACGCACGATCGGGCCGCCGTGCGGCGTCTGCGAACGCCAGACCCGCAGGAAGATCGGCGGCTGCTCCGACAGCTCGCGGTGCATGCCGGCCGCGAGCACCTCCTGGTGATGGTCCATGTAGTTGCGCACTGCGCAGACGATCTTCTCGGGTTTGGGGATCACCGGGAGATAGCGCACGTCGGACAGTTGCGCGTCGGCCGCCAGGCCGGCCACCAACGCATCGCGGCGTGCGAAGTCCGGGCTGGCGATGAAGTCGGCCAGCGTGGCATGGCCGGTGCGGCCCGCCAGGTCGACCACACCGTCGCCGACGACGGCGCCCCAGGTCTCGCGTCCGGCGAGCGAATAAGACAGCAGCTTCATGGTTGGATTCCTTGGTCC
>CAIQMJ010000560.1 GCA_903872875.1 uncultured Variovorax sp. | reverse complement strand
TCGACCGCCTGCTTGGCCTGCAGCAGCTTCGGGTAGATCGCCTTGGGTGCCACCAGGAAGCCCAGGCGCAGGCCGGGTGCCAGCACCTTCGAGAACGAGCCGAGGTAGATGCACCCTTCCGGATTGCGCGCGGTCAGCGGCAGCGGCGGGGCTTCGTCGAACCACAGTTCACCGTAAGGGTTGTCTTCGATGATTGGCAAGCCGACCGCTGCGGCGGCGGCCGACACCGCGGCGCGGCGCGCCTCGGTCATGGTGCGGCCGGTCGGGTTCTGGAAGTTCGGCAGCAGGTAGATGAAGCGCGCGTCGGGCGCCTTGGCGATCAGGTCGTCCACCAGCACGCCTTCGCTGTCGCTGGCGACCGCGACCGGCGTCGGCTCCATCGGGCCGAAAGCCTGCAGTGCGCCGAGGTAGGTCGGCGTCTCGACCAGCACGCGGCTGCCCGGATCGATCAGCACCTTGGCGACCAGGTCCAGGCCCTGCTGCGAGCCCGTCGTGATCAGCACCTGCGCCGGGTCGACGTTCCAGGGCAGCATGTCGGCCACCGCCTGGCGCAGCGGGCCGTAGCCTTCGCTCGCCGCATATTGCAGTGCGGCCGCGCCGTCGTTCTCGAGCACTTCGGCGCAGGCGGCCGCGAAGGCCGAGATCGGGAAGGTCTTCGGCGAGGGCAGGCCGCCGGCCAGGCTGATGATGCCGGGCTGGTCCGTGACCTTGAGGATCTCGCGGAGCACGGACGGGTTCATCTTTTCGGCGCGGGCAGCCATTTTCCAGTTCATCGGTATCTCCTTGGGTAGATGTCTGTTGTAGTGGGATCAGCGCAATGCGGCGGTCGGCGACAGGCCGGTCTTCGCGGTGCGCGGGGAAGTAAATCGTTTGCCCATCAGGACGGTCGCGACGACGGCGGCCGCAAAGCCGAGCGTGACGGCATCGAGCGGCTCGCCGAGCATCGGCACGGCCGCAAGGATAGACAGAAACGGTTGAAGCAGCTGGACCTGGCTCACGCGCAGCGCGCCGCCGAGTGCCAGGCCGCGGTACCAGGCGAAGAAGCCGATCCACATCGAGAACACGCCGACGTAGGTGAAACCGACCCAGGCCGAGGGCGCGATCGGCTGCTGCGGCCACAGGCACAGCGTGGCGGGCAGCGTCACGGGCAGGGCCATCACGCAGACCCAGCAGATCACGCGCTCGGCGCCGAGCGCCGGCGTGACCTGTGCGCCGAACACGTAGCCGAGCGCGCCGGCGATGACCGCACCGAGGAGCAGCAGATCGGCCCATTCAAAGCCCAGGCCGGTGCCGTGCCGCGTGGCGCGCAGCGCCGAGAAGGCAACGACCAGCAGGCTGCCGGCAACGGCGCAGAGCCAGAAGCCGAATCGCGCGCGCTGGTGCAGCACCCAGGCCGCGATGGCGGCGGTCGCGATCGGCATCAGCGCGGTCACGACGGCGGCGTGGCCGGAGCTGACGATGCGCAACGCATAGCCGAGCAGCAGCGGGTAGCCGACCACGTTGCCCAGCACCGCCATGCCGAGCGGCTTCCACTGGTGGCGCTGCGGCCGCGGCGAGCGCGTGACCAGCAGGAACACGACGGACAGCAAGCCGGCCAGCGCGGCCCGGCCTAGCGTGACGAACCAGGGCGACAGTTGCGGCGCGGCCTGCGTGCCGGTGGCGAGCCGGGTCATCGGCAGCGTGATGGCGAAGAACGCCACGCCGAGCAGGCCAAGCCAGAGGCCCAGGGTTTCGTCGCGCAGCTTCACACCGTCACCATCCAGCCCGCAGTGAGCACCAGCACGGTGGCCATTGCGCGATTGAACCAGAGCAGACGCGACCCGTGGGAGAGCCACTGGCGCAGCAGCGCGCCGACCAGTGCGTAGGCGAAATTGCTGGCGAAGGCGAACACGAGCATCACCGGCGCGACCACGCCGAAGCGGTGCAGCGCGTCGGCATGGCCGGCGATCCAGCCGGCCACCAGCGTCAGCGCCAGCAGCCAGGCCTTGATGTTGAGGAACTGCAGCATCACGCCCTGGCCGAAGCCGACGTCCAGTTGCGCGTCGTTCGCGCGGCCGAGCGTCGCGCTGCCGCTGAGCTTGAACGCGAGATACAGGAGGTAGACGATGCCGAGCGCCTTGATGGCCAGTCGCAGGGCCGGTGCGGCGACCACCAACGCGCCGATGCCGCCGGCACTGAGCGCCAGCAGGATCGTCCAGCCGATCGGCACGGCGAACACGAAGCGCATTGCGCGGCGCAATCCGCCGTTGGCCGCGAGCGCGGTCGACAGCGTCGTGTTGGGTCCGGGAGAGAAGCTCATCGCCGTGGCCAACACCAGCAGGGCGGTGAAATCTTGCCAGTCCATGGGACACACTTTAAACTCTGTGACCATTACAGTACCAATACAGATAGTCAAACAATCGAGAATTCTGTATCGGTCACGCTTTCGACACAGACGCCCCAATGCTCACGCGCACCGCGACCCAATCCCTGACGGAACAGCTCGCCGCACGCTTCGCGGAACGCATCCGCGACCGGTTGCTGGCGCCGGGTGCGCGGCTGCCGTCGGTGCGCGAATGTGCGCGCCTGCAGGGCGTGAGCCCGCACACCGTGGTGGCCGCATACGACCAATTGCTCGCGCAGGGGTTGATCGAGGCGCGGCGCCAGCGCGGCTTCTTCGTGCGGGATGCGGCGCATGGCGATATCGGGCGTGCCACCGCTGGCGCCGCCGATGCGCCGGCTGTACCGATGGTGTCGAACGCGCTGCCGGCCGATGCCAGTTCGCTGATCCGCGGCATGTTCCATCGCCAGAGCGACAAGTCGCAACCCGGCATGGGCGTCTTCCCGCCCGACTGGATGGATTCGACCTTCATGCCGACCGCGTTGCGCCGGCTGACCGGTACCCGCGCGCTGCAGGAGCTGTCACTGCAATACGGCGAGCCGGCCGGCGACAGCGCGCTGCGCCGCAGCCTGTCGCAGAAGCTGGCCGGCATCAACGTGCCGGCGCCGCCGGAACAGATCCTCACGACCATCGGCGCGACCCACGCGCTCGACATCGTGAGCCGCACCTTGCTGCGGGCCGGCGATCCGGTGATGGTCGAGGAGCCGGGCTGGGCGATCGAATTCGCACGGCTCGAGGCGCTCGGCATGCGCATCCTGCCGGTACCGCGGCGCGCCGACGGACCCGACCTGGAGGTGATGGCGCAGTACTGCGCCGCGCACCAGCCGAAGCTCTTCGTGAGCGTGAGCGTGCTGCACAACCCGACCGGCTACAGCCTGACGCCCGGCAGCGCGCACCGTGTGCTGCAGCTGGCCAACCAGCACGACTTCCACATCGTCGAGGACGACACCTACAGCCATCTGGCGCCCGAACACGCCACGCGGCTCAGCGCACTCGACGGATTGCAGCGCACCATCTATGTGAGCGGGTTCGCCAAGATCCTCGCGCCCAATTGGCGTATCGGCTTCCTGGCCGCCAAGCCGGCGCTGTTCGGGCGGCTGATGGAAACCAAGCTGCTGTCGACACTCACCACACCGGCGCTGTTCGAGCGGGCGCTCTCGGCCTGCATCGACCAGGGGCAGTTGCGGCGCCATGCGGAGCGGGTGCGGCTGCGGCTGGACGGCGCACGCGCACGGACCGTGAAGCTCGCGCTGGCGCACGGCTGCAGCTTTGCGACCGAACCTGCGGGGCTGTTCGGCTGGGTCGAGACCGGCGTCGATACCGATGCGCTGACCCAGCGCATGCTCGACGAAGGCTACCTGCTTGCGCCGGGCTCGCTGTTCCATGCGCGCCGGCCGCCCAGCACGCTGATGCGCATCAACTTCGCAACGACGCAGGACGCCGCGTTCTGGAAGGTGTTCGCACGCGTGCGCGGCTGAGGACGGTGTCTTTGCACCGGGTCAGAGCAGCTCGTCCGGCGCGAACGGGCCGATCAGCTTCAGCAGCAGGCGCAGACTGGCGCTGGCGTCGGGCTCGGTCGTCGTGTCCTGCAGGCCGCTGCCTTCGGGTGCATGCCAGTGCAGTTGGCCATCGACCAGCTCGACATGCCATGCGCCCTTGTTCAGTGCGTGCTCGATCTGCGCGGTCGCGGCGTCCGACAGGGCGCGGCTGTTGATGAGCAGCGCGATCTCGGTGTTCTGCAACTGCGAGCGCAGGTCGAGGTTCATCGATCCGACGACCAGCAGGCGGCCGTCCATCACCAGCACCTTGGAGTGAAGCATGGCGCGCGACTCACCTGTCACGCTGGCGCCCGAGGAGCCGAAGGCGCTGCCCAGGCCGGCCTGTTCGCTGCGCAGTTCATAGAGTTCCACACCCATGCCGAGCAATTCTTCCCGGTGGCGCGCATAGCCCACGTGAGCCACCGGCGCGTCGTTCGACGCCAGCGAGTTGGTGAGCACACGCACGCGAACGCCACGCGCTCGTGCGGCCGCGAAGGCATGCGTCATGTCCGGGCCGGGCACGAAGTAGGGCGAGATGATGAGCAGGTCTTTCCGCGCCTGGCCGATCAGCTGGAGCAGGCCTTCGACCACCGTTTCGCTGCCCGCTGCGCCGTCCGAGGCCGCTTCGAGCGACGCGACGCGCGGCGCGGCGCCGCCCGATTGCTCGCGGGGCTGCGAGACGATCATGCCGGGATCGCGCGCCTCGCCAGGGTCGGCGGCGTTCGATGGCTCTGCCGGGATCTTGGCTGGCTTGTCGGCCAGCATGATGGCCGGCGCCCACACGAAGTCGGCGGTGCGCAGATCCAACGGTTTCTCGTCCCACACCTTGGCGCGTTGCGCCTCGGTCGGGCCTGCATCGTCCGGACGGGGTTCGCCGTCGGGCGGCGTGGGCGCGCTGCTTGCGCTGCGGTCGTTGTCCTGGGTTTCGGCTGCAAGCGCCTTCTTGCGCAGGTCCGCCAGCTCGTCCGGACTGATCAGCGATTGCACCGGATAGGCGCGCTCGTTGTTCCAGTAGCTGTCGAAGCTGTGCGAGAGGTCCTGTACGACCGGTCCTGCCGCGAGCACGTCGAGATCGATGAAGTTGCCGGTCGTGGCAATGCCGAAATAGGCGTCGCCCAGGTTACGCCCGCCCGTGACGGCCATCGCGTTGTCGGCGATGAAGAGCTTGTTGTGCATGCGTTGCTGCACGCGAGAGAAATCGCCGATCGAATTGAACATGCGGCCGACCGTGTTGCGCGCGCCCGCCACCGGATTGAACATCCGCATCTCGATGTTGGGCTCGGAGGCCAGCGCCATCACGAGCGCATTGCGCCCGGTGCTATGGAAGTCGTCGAGCAGGACGCGCACGTGCACGCCGCGGTGGGCTGCCTTCACCACGCTGCGCAGCAACCGTCCTGTGCTGGCATCGGCGTGGATCGCGTAGTACTGGAGATCGAGCGTCTTCTGTGCGGCCTCGACCAGCGCCAGGCGGCTTCCGTACGCCGCAGGCGGGCCAGCCAGCAGGATGAAGCCCGATTCGAAGCGTGCCTTCGCCGCTTCACGGCGTTGCTTGATCAATTGGCCGAGCGTTGTGTCCGCAGGATTCGCCAACGCGGTCGACACCGGTCGTTGGACATCGGTCGGCAATTGCGCGCAGCCCGCCATGAATACCGTGACCAGCAGCAATGCACAGCAGTGTCTCAACGAGGCAAGACGATGCCAAAGGGCGGGAAGAAGCGGCATTCGGCAATCCTGGAACCAAGAAGCCGCTGGTATAGCTGGGCGGGCGGCGGCGCCGCGTCGGACAAGCCCGCAGCGGCGACTAGCCGGCAGCGCCGAGCGCTTCCCAGCGCTCCAGCGCGGCAAGCAGTGCTTCGTCGATCTCGGCGTGCCGCTGACTCAGCTGGGTCGCTTTCGCCGCATCGGTTGCGTAGAGGGCGCCGCCACCGCTCTCCAGTGTTGCGGTGATCTCCTTCTGTTCCTCTTCCAGCGCCGCGATCTGGCCAGGAAGCGCCTCAAGTTCGCGCTGCTCCTTGTAGCTCAGCTTCTTGCGGGAGGCAGCCGGTGCTGCGGGCGCGGGGGGGGGCGGCGCCGCAGCCACGCGCGCCGGTGTCGGGCTGCCGGCAGGCACGGACGCTGCGCGCTGCGCGGCGATCTCGCGGGCGCGCTTCGACTGGATCAGCCAGTCGGTCACGCTGCCTTCATATTCACGCCAGCGGCCGTCGCCTTCGAACGCGATCGTGCTGGTGACGACGTTGTCCATGAAGGTACGGTCGTGGCTCACGAGGAACACGGTGCCGTCGTAGTTCTGCAGCAGATCCTCCAGCAGCTCGAGCGTGTCGATGTCGAGGTCGTTGGTCGGTTCGTCGAGCACCAGCACGTTGGCCGGCCGCGCGAACAGGCGCGCCAGCAGCAGCCGGTTGCGCTCGCCGCCGCTCAGCGAACGCACCGGCGAATTGGCGCGCGCGGGTGAGAACAGGAAGTCGGTCAGGTAGCTCTTGACGTGCTTGCGCTGCTTGCCGATCTCGATCCACTCGCTGCCGGGGCTGATGAAATCCTCGAGTGTGGCGTCGAGGTCGATGGCCTCGCGCATCTGGTCGAAGTACGCGATCTCGAGGTTGGCGCCGCGACGTACCTTGCCGCTGTCGGGCTCGAGCCCGCCCAGGATCAGCTTCAGCAGCGTCGTCTTGCCGGCACCGTTCGGGCCCAGCAGGCCGAAGATTTCACCCTCTTCCACGGAGATGGAAAGGCTGTCGCAGGCCACCAGGTCGCCGAACCGCCGGGTAAGTGCATTAGTTTCAATGATTTTCATAGATATATGATTTGATGTTGAGTT
>CAIQMJ010000559.1 GCA_903872875.1 uncultured Variovorax sp. | reverse complement strand
CGCAACCGCGATGGCGCCTGCCATCACGAGGGCGAGCGAGGGATCCCACGCGCCGGCCAGGTCCAGGAAGCCCAATACCTTGGCCGGGTTGGCCATGCCGGAGACGATGAGGCCGAGTCCGAAGACCAGGCCCGCAAGAAATGCCGCGAGAACGGTTTTCATGAACAACCCTCAGATACCGAACAGGTGACGCGTTGCGAAGACCGTCACGAAGCCTGCGCCCATGAACGCGGCCGTCGCGACGAGAGACCGCGGCGACAGACGCGCCAGTCCGCACACGCCGTGGCCGCTGGTGCAGCCCGAGCCGTAGCGCGTACCGATACCGACCATCAGCCCGGCGGCGACCAGCGCACCAGCCTGCGCGTCGATTCGTGGCAGCGGCAGCCTGGCGAACAGCGCGTAGACGGCCGGCGCACCGACCAGCCCGATCACGAACGCCGCGCGCCAGCCCACATCGCCCCTGAGCGGTCGCAATAGCCCACCCATGACACCGCTGATGCCGGCGATGCGGCCGTTCAGCAGCACGAACATCGCCACGGCGGCACCGATCAGCATCCCGCCCGCCAGCGCGGACCAGGGCGTGAACTCATTCCATGCAATCGTCATCAGTTTTCCTTCGGGCAGTAGAGACGGTGGAGGACGGCAAGGATCTCGAGCAGATCGGGATCGGCCACGCTGTAGAAGATGTTCTTGCCCTCGCGGCGCGTTTCGACCACGCCTTCGTTGCGCAGCACGGCGAGTTGCTGTGACAGCGTCGGCTGGCGGATGCCGAGCTGCACTTCGAGATCGCCGACGCACAGCTCGCCTTGGGACAGCTGGCACAGCAGCAACATGCGTTCGACGTTGGCGAGCAACTTCAGCGCGACCACCGCCTGGTCAGCCGCATGGCGGAGCACCTCGGGGTCGAGAGTGGGTGGCTTGGCTTTCATGACGCGACCTGGGTGTGTTTCGGCTCGGCTTGAGCTTGTTCATTATATTGATTAATATAATGTAATCCAATGAATTGAGCCTGACCCAACAGAGCATCCGATGCGCGAACGAATCACCACCCACGCCTTCTTCGACCCCGGAACCTGGACCGTCACTTACCTCGTCTGGGACCCGGCGACACGGCGCGCGGCGATCATCGACCCGGTGCTCGACTACGACTTCAAGTCAGGCCACACCGCCACCACCTCGGCCGAGCGGGTGCTCGCCTGCGTCGCGGATAACGCGCTCCAGGTCGACTGGATCCTGGAGACCCACGCCCATGCCGACCACCTGTCGGGCGCACGTTACCTGCAGGGCCAGGTGGGCGGGAAGATCGCCATCGGCGAGAACATCCGCGTGGTGCAGGCCGTCTTCAAGAAGCTCTACAACCTGGGCCCCGGCTTCCTTCCCGACGGCAGCCAGTTCGACCACCTGTTCAAGGATGGCGAGACCTTCATGATCGGCGGCTTCGAGGCCACCGCGATACTGGTACCCGGCCACACGCCGGCCGACATGGCGTACCTCATCGACGGCTCCGTGTTCGTCGGCGACACGCTGTTCATGCCCGACGTCGGCAGCGCCCGCGCCGACTTCCCTGGCGGTGACGCGCATCAGCTGTATTCGTCGATGCGCCGGCTGCTCGCCCTGCCGCCCGAGACCACGATGTACGTCTGCCACGACTACCCGCCCCCGACCCGGCAGGCCCGTTGGCAGACGACGGTGGCCGAGCAGAAGGCGCACAACGTCCACGTGCACGATGGCATCGGTGAGGAAGAATTCGTCGCCATGCGCCGGGCGCGCGATGCCACGCTCGAAGTGCCGACGCTGATCCTGCCGGCGATCCAGGTCAACGTGCGCGGCGGGCAACTGCCACCGCCGGACGAGAACGGCGTGTCCTACCTGCGCATTCCACTGAACGCGTTGCCGGTCCACCGCCGTTAAGCGGTCCGCCGTGCTTTCCCGAACAGCTGTCAACCCAGCCGCTTGCGTAGGGACCGCATCAACCCCACGAAGCCCATCGGCATCACATAGACAGACAGGATCAGGAACAGCGCATAGATCGCCGACGGCGCCGACTTGGAGATCTGGTCCGCCACGTTCGGCACGAACTGGATGAAGACCGCGCCGATCAGCGCGCCCCAGATCGTGCCGAGGCCGCCGACCACGGCCCCCACCAGGAAGAAGATCGACACGAACATGCCGAAGCTGTCGGGCGCAACAAAGGCCGCCGCCACCGCGCCGAGTGCCCCCGCCACGCCGGTGTACAGCGCGCTGATGCCGAAGGTCACCGCCTTCACGTAGGGCACGTTGATGCCCATTGCCGAGGCCGCGATCGGCTGCTCGCGGATCGCGATGGTGGCGCGGCCCAGCCGGCCGCGCAGGATGTTCCAGGCCAGCAGGAACATCAGCCCTGCGATCGCCAGCGTCACGCCGTACAGCCACTGGTCGGGCGAGATCTTCCAGCCGAAAGGTGCCTCCGGCTTCATCAGCACGATGCCCTGCACGCCACCGGTCCAGGGCTCGAGCAGCTTGTACTTGAGCAACTGCGGCATCGCGAGCGCGAGCGCGAAGGTCGCCAGCGCGAGGTAGTGGCCCTTCAGCCGCAACGCCGGCCAGCCGAACAGGAAGCCGAAGACGAAGCAGACCAGCGCCGCGGCCGGCAGCGTGGCCCACCACGGCACGCCGCCGTGCTCGATCAGCAAGGCGGCCGTGTAGGCGCCGATCGCATAGATCGCGCCATGCCCGAGCGACAGCTGGCCGTTGTAGCCGACCAGCATGTTCAGCCCTAGCACGGAGATCGCCATGATCAGCGTCATCGTGGCCTGGAACACGCGGTAGTCGGACACGAAGAACGGTAGCCCGATGGCGACGACCACCAGCAGGCAGACGCCCCAGGCGTCCTTGAGCGACGGCCTGCTGGCCGGCACGGCATGCGGACGCGCTGCGGCCACGGCGGAAGGGAGAACAGCGGACATCGTCAGACCCTCGTCACGAGTTTGCGGCCGAACAGGCCGGACGGGCGCACCAGCAGCACGCCCACGATCACGACCAGCGCGACCGACAGCTTCAGCTCCGTGCCGACCACGTAGGTGCCGGCCAGGTTCTCGACCACGCCCACGATCACGCCGCCGACCACCGCGCCCCAGGGGTTGTCGATGCCGCCCAGCAGGGCCGCGGCAAAGGCGTAGATCAGGATGCCGCCCATCATGTTCGGATCAAGGAACACCACCGGCGCCACCATCAGCCCGGCGACCGCGCCGATCACCGCCGACAGTCCCCAGCCGAGCGACAGCATCAGCGACACCGGAATGCCCGACAGCCGGCTCGACACCGGGTTCTCGGCCGCGGAACGCATCGCCAGGCCGACCCGCGTGAAGCGCAGGAACGCGTAGAGCACGCAGACCACTGCCAGCGCGACGCCGATGGTGCCCAGCTCGTGCGACGAGATCAGCGTGGTGCCGAACGGTGCCCTGGCCGGGAACGGGCTCGGGAAGGTTTCGAGCTGGTGGCCGAAGATCCAGCCGGCCAGCGAGTTGATGCCGACGAACAGGCCGATGAAGACCACGATCACCGACATCTCGGGCGCGTCCTTCAGCGGGCGCAGCACGACGCGCTCGATCAGCATCCCCAGCACCATGCCGAAGGACACCGTGAGCAGGAAGGTCGCCCAGTAGGGCATGCCGGCCTTCACGCACAGCCAGGCGATGAAGGTGGAGAACATCGCCATCTCGCCCTGGGCGAAATTGATGTGGTGGGTGGACTGGTAGATCATGACCAGCGCCAGCCCGAGGCAGGCATAGATGCCGCCCATGGCCACGCCGGACGCGATCTGCTGCAACAGGTTGAACATGCGTGAAGCTCCTTGCGTCTGTCTAGAAACCGAGGTACGAGCGGCGGATCTGCGCGTCGTCGCGCATCGCCTGCGCGGTGCCGCCCATCACGGTGCTGCCGGTTTCCAGCAGGTAGGCGTGGTCGGCCAGCTCGAGTGCGCGCGCCACGTTCTGCTCGACCAGCAGGATGCTCACGCGCTCCTCGCGATTGATGCGCCGCATGATCTCGAAGATCTCGCGGATGATCAGCGGCGCCAGGCCGAATGACGGCTCGTCCAGCAGCAGCAGCCTGGGCGCGAGCATCAATGCACGGCTGATCGCGAGCATCTGCTGCTCGCCGCCCGACAGCGTGCCGGCCTGCTGCAGGCGCCGCTCGCGCAGCCGCGGGAAGTAGCCGAACATGCGCTCGATGTCGGCCTCGGCCTTGGCACGGTCGCGCCGCAGGTACATGCCCACGCGCAGGTTCTCTTCCACCGTGAGGTTGACCAGCGTGCCGCGGCCGTCGGGCACATGGGCCACGCCGAGCGCGGCGATCTTCTCGGTCGACAGGCCGTCGATGCGCGCACCGCGGAACCAGATCTCGCCGCGCGTGCGGACCAGCGCGCTGATCGCGCGCAGCGTGGTCGTCTTGCCCGCACCGTTGGCGCCGAGGATCGTGGTGATGCCGCCTTCGGCCACCTCGAAGTCGATGCCCTGCAGCACGCGCGTGGATCCGTAGAAGCCTTCGAGCTTCTTGACTTGCAGGATGGCGCTCATTCGAATACCTCCGTGCTCCGCACTGCGGTGCGAGCTTGCTTGGGGCGGCCCGGCGCGGCGCTCATACGGTCTCCTCCGTGCCCAGATAGGCGCGCACCACTTCCGGATCGTTCTGCACCACGGCCGGCGGGCCGTCGGCGATCTTGCGGCCGAAGTTCATGGCCACCACCTGGTCGGACACGCGCATCACCAGGTTCAGGTGATGTTCCACCAGCAGCACCGTGACGTTGAAGCGGTCGCGCACGTCCTGGATCAGCAGCCGCAGCGTGTCGACCTCCTCGTGGTTCAGGCCGGCGGCCGGCTCGTCGAGCAACAGCAGTTGCGGCTCGGCCACCAGTGCGCGCGCCATCTCGACGCGCTTGCGGGTGCCGAAGGACAGCTCGCGCACCGGCGTGTCGGCCACCTCCGCCAACTGCAGCAGCGTGAGCAGGTCGCGCGTGCGGCGCTGCACGTCGGCCTCTTCGCTGCGCACCGACTTCAGCCGGAACGCGTTGGCGAAGTAGCCGGTGTGCGTGCGGCAGTGGCGGCCGACCATCACGTTCTCGGCCACCGTCATCGCGGGGAACAGCGCGACGTTCTGGAAGGTGCGGCCGATGCCCGCGGCGGCGATCGCATGCTGCGGCCGCGCCAGCAGGTCCTGCCCGTCGAAGCGGATCGTGCCGCCGTGCGGCGTGTAGAGCCGGCTCAGGCAGTTGAAGAGCGTCGTCTTGCCCGCGCCGTTCGGGCCGATCACGCCGCAGATCTGGCCGCGCTGCACGTCGAACGAGATGCCGTCGAGCGCCACGATGCCGCCGAATCGCACGGACAGGTCGCGCACGCTCAGCAGCGGCTCGGCGGAGGGGGAGAAGGCTGTCATGTGCTGTCGCCTCGGTTGAAGAGAAGGGAAAGGGGACACCCCGGCCGGTCCGGCAGCGGTGCGGTCGCCGCGAGTATTCGTGCATCGCCGCGGCGCGTCTGTCCCCTGCCGGTGGTACGGCGCAGCCCTGTGCATCGCCGTGCACATCGGCTCGCGGCCCGGGTGGAAACCCTTGTCCCGCCGCGCGGGGACTGACGCGACAGGGGCCGCTGCCTACGCTCCCCCGAATCCAAGCAACCACGGAACCGCCACCATGGCCGACGCCATCGCGCCGCCGTCGCTCGACATCGATCCGTATTCGACGGACGTCCTGCTCGACCCCTATCCCTTTCACGAGACGCTGCGCGACGCCGGCCCGGTCGCCCATGTGGCGGCGCACGACGTGTATGCGGTCGGCCGCTACGACGAGGCCGTGGCCGTCTTCACCGACCACCGGCGCTTCTCCACCACCGGCGGCATCGGCCTGGCCGATGCGCGCAAGCCGGGCGCCTCGTTCCGACCGCTCAATGCACTGCTCGAGGTCGACCCGCCCGACCACACCGCGCTGCGCAGCGTGGTCAACAAGGTGCTCTCGCCAGCGGCCGTGCGGCAGTGGCGCGTCGACATGCAGCGCGATGCCGAGGCGCTGGTCGACGCGCTGCTCGACCGCCGCGAAGTCGATGCGGTCACCGACATGGCCGAGGCCTATGTGTTCAAGGTCTTCGTCGACGCGGTCGGTGTGCGCTTCGACCGCGACGCGATCCTCGCGATCGGCGACATGAGCTTCAACCAGAGCGGTCCGCAGAACGCGCTGTACCACCGCGCGATGGCTCGCGCCCAGCCCTATCTCGCGTGGTTCGAGGAAAGCCAGCAGCGCCACAACGTCGCGCCGGGCGGCATCGCCGAGAAGTTCTTCCTGGCCGAGGACGCGGGGGAGGTGCAGCCCGGCATCGCGTCGAACCTGGTGCGCACCTTCGTGCGCGGCGGCATGGACTCGACCATCGCCGGGCTCGGCTCCACGCTGCTGCACCTGGCCAGCGCGCACGGCCAGTGGGACTGGCTGCGCGCCAACCCGCAGAAGGTGCGCGCCGCCTTCGAGGAAGGCACGCGCATGGAGACACCCTTCCAGACCACCTACCGCGTGACGATGTGCGACACCGAACTCGGCGGCATCGCGCTCGAGGCCGACCGGAAGATCGCGATCTTCATCGGCGCGGCCAATCGCGACCCGCGACGCTGGCCCGACCCGGACCGCTTCGATCTGCGGCGCCAGACCGTCGGCCACCTGGCCTTCGGCACCGGCGACCACAACTGCATCGGCCAGATGATCGCGCGGCTGGAGGCCGAGTGTCTGCTGGCCGCCCTGCTCGCCCGCGTCCGTGCGATCGAGCCTGCCGGTGCGCCGGTCTGGCGCCCGGTCAACCAGATGCGCACCCTCGACCGGCTGCCGCTGCGGCTGGTCCCTCTTTGAATGCTCGAAGGCCTCAAGGCTTGAAGGAATCCACATGATCGAAACCGACGTCATCGTCATCGGTGCCGGCGCAGCCGGGCTCACGGCCGCCATCACCGCACGCAAGCTCGGGCTGGAAGTGCTGGTGGTCGAAAAGACCGCCTACTTCGGCGGCACCACCGCGTACTCGGGCGGCGCGCCATGGATTCCATGCAACCACGTGATGAAGCAGGCCGGCCTGTCGGACACGCGCAAGGCCGCCGAGACCTACCTGCACGCCGTGCTCGGCGACTGGTACGACGAGGACCGCATCAAGGCCTTCCTCGACAACGGACCGGAGATGCTGGCGTTCCTCGAGCGCGAGTCCGAGGTGAAGTTCAAGCCCTTCCTCGCGCCCGACTACGAGGTGCAGCCCGGCGCCGCGCGCAGCCGCTCGCTGCTCACGCAAGAATACAACGGCAAGCTGCTCGGCGAGCACCTGAAGCTGCTGCGCCTGCCGCTGCCGCAGCTCATGCTGTTCGGCACGATGCAGATCGAAGGCTCGGACATCCATCCGATGCGCAAGGTGTTCAAGACCTGGCAAGGCTTCAAGCACACGACGAAGCTGATGACGCGCTTCATCACCGAGCGACTGCAGCACGGCCGTGGCGTGCGGCTGGCCAACGGCAACGCACTGGCCGGGCGCCTGCTGCGCTCGGCCATCGATGCCGGCGTCACGCTATGGAACCACACGCCCGCGCTCGAACTCGTGACCGAGGGCGGCGCGGTGCGCGGCCTGATCGCCCAGAAGGACGGCCGGAAGATCCGCGTGATGGCGCGCCGCGGCGTGCTGCTGGCCAGCGGCGGCTTCGGCGCCAATGCCGAGATGCGCGCGAAGTACATCCCGATGGCCGAGCACCACTGGTCGCTGCAGCCCGAGGACAACGTCGGCGACGGCATCGGGCTCGGCGTGTCGGCGGGTGGCGTTCTCAACGACCGCAATGCGGGCCAGTGCATCTGGACGCCGGTGTCGGTGTTGCGACAGCCCGACGGCAGCGTGCTGAAGTACCCGCACATCTTCATCGACCGCGCGATGCCAGGCAGCCTGGTGGTCGATCCGGCAGGCCGGCGCTTCGTCAACGAAGGCAGCTCGTACCAGAACTTCGTCAAGACGATGCATGCGCGCCAACTCGATACCGTGTACCTGGTTGCCGGCCGCGCCTTCCTGCGCAGCTACGGCATCGGCCTGGCACGGCCCGCGCCCTTCAGCGAGCGGCCGTACGTCGACGCCGGCTACCTGATCGAGGCGCCCACGCTGGCGGCACTCGCGCAGAAGATCGGTGCCGATCCGTCGGTGCTCGAACAGACCGTGCAGCGCTTCAACACCCACGCGTCCCAGGGCACCGACCCCGACTTCGGCCGCGGCGCCGACCCGCACACCCAGTTTCGCGGCGACGCGACCCACAAGCCCAACCCGAGCCTCGGCCCGGTCGGTGACGGCCCTTACTACGCACTGGCGCTGCACCCTGGCGATCTCAGCACCGTGATGGGCCTGGACACCAACGCGAATGCGCAGGTGCTCGACCGCGACGGCCGCGTGATCCCCGGACTCTATGCGGCGGGCCTCGACATGAACTCGGTGATGCGCGGCCTGTACCCGGGGGGTGGATCGAGCATCGGGCCGGCCATGACCTTCGGCTACGTCGCGGCACGCCACATGCAGCAGGCGGGCCCGTCGGACACATACACGGTCACCTCGCCCACGCTGGAGGCCGTTCTGTGACGGCACGCCTGCCGATGCACGACCGCGTCGTGCTGGTCACCGGCGGCGGCTCCGGCATTGGCCGCGCGATCGCCATGCTGGCGGTGCAGCAAGGTGCGCGCGTCGCGATCGCCGACGCGCTGGCCGACCGCGCCGACGCGACCGCTGCCGCGCTGTGCCGCGGAGGCGGCCAGGCGATCGCGGTGACGCTCGACGTGCGCGACAGCGCAGCCTGCGACGCGGCGGTCGCGCGCATCGAAGCCGAGCTCGGCCCGATCGACGGCATGGTCGCGTCGGCCGGCGTGTCGCCGCCCTCGCCTGCGGCCAGCATGAGCGATGAGATCTGGTCGCGCTGCATCGACATCAACCTCACCGGCCTGTTCCGCTCGGTGCGCCCGGTCGGCCAGCGGATGCTGGCGCGCGGCCGTGGCGCGATCGTCACCATCGCGTCGGTCGACGGGCTCGGCGGCCATGCGGCGCGGGCGCATTACACGGCGTCGAAGCACGGCGTGATCGGGCTCACGCGCTCGCTCGCGATCGAATGGGGCCGCCACGGCGTGCGGGTCAACGCGATCGCGCCGGGCGTGGTCGACACGCCGCTGCTGAAGGCCAACATCCCCGCCGACCACCTGCGCCACGCGATGGTCGACCGCGTGCCGATGGGCCGCCTGTCGCGCGCGGACGAACAGGCCGGTCCTGCGCTGTTCCTGCTGTCCGATGCCGCGTCGTACGTCAACGGCAGCGTGCTGACGGTCGACGGCGGCACCTCGGCCGGCTACTTCACGCGCTGGAACGGCGCCGACCTCGGCTCGCAGGCGCTGTTCGACAGCGGCGTCTACGGCGAACCCGAGTGAGCCGTCACAGCCAGCCAGACAACGACATCCACGAGCAATGGCAACACAAGAAAGACACCCGATGAAGAACCTGTTCGACCTGCGCGGCGAGCGCATCCTGATCACCGGCGCGGGTGGCGCCATCGGCGGCGCGACCGCGCGCGTCTGCGCGTCGCTCGGCGCCGAACTCATCATCACCGACCTGAAGGCGCCCGAGGCGCTGGCCGAGGAACTCGGCAACAGCACGCGCGCCGCCGGGCTCGACAACGCCTCGCGCCGCGACGTCGACGCGCTGTTCGCCGATGTCGGCCCGCTCGACGCGCTGGTCGACTGCAGCGGCTACTACGTCAAGGGCGACTGGGTCGACGGCGGCGACGAGTGGGATGCGCTGCTCGCGCGCACGCTCGACATCAACATCAAAGGCCCGACCAATCTGGTGCGCGCCTGCCTGCCCGGCATGATCGCGCGCGGGTCCGGCCGCATCGTGCTGACCGGCTCGATGTCGGCGCGCAACGCGGGCTCGACCCTCGCGGTGGAGCCGGCCTACGTCGCATCGAAGGGCGGGCTGCATGCGCTGGTGCGCTACTTCGCAAGGCAGGTCGCGGACAAGGGCATCGTGGTCAACGGCGTGTCGCCGGGCCCCATCCTCACGCCGCTGCTGGTGTCGGCCAACCAGCCCTTCGCGACCGACAGCTACCCGATGAAGCGACTGGGCGAGCCCGCCGAGATCGGCTGGCCGATCGCCTTCCTGTGCTCGCGCGGCACCAGCTTCATGACCGGTGCGGTGGTCGACGTGAACGGCGGCATGGCGTTCTCCTGAGGCGCGCCACCATGAGCATCGAACTCGACGTTCTCTGGCAGCCGGTGCGCATCGGCGCCGCCACCACGCGCAACCGCATCTACCTGCCCGCGCACCAGGTGTCGCTGCCGCCGAAGGAATACGGTGCGTACCTCGGCGAACGCGCGCGCGGCGGCGTCGGGCTGATCGTGACGCACGGCTTTCACGTGGTCGCGAACAGCGCCAAGGCTGGCGTGTCGCCCTGGCTGCCCGAATGGATTCCGGCGGTGGAGCAGATGGTGAAGCCGGTGCATGCCGAGGGCGTGCCGGTGTTCGTGCAGATCACCCACATGGGCGCGAGCGGCGTGCGCCGCACCGACGACATCGACCTCTGGGGCCCGCTGCTGGCGCCATCGGCCATTCCGTCGTCAGTGCACAGGATGGTGCCGAAGCCGATGGAGGCCGACGACATCGCGGCGCTGATCGAAGGCTTTGCCACGACCGCCGCGCATGTGCAGGCCGGCGGTGCCCGCGTCCAGGCCGCTCGGCAACTGCACGTCGAGGCCCAGCACGCCGTAGTCAGTCAGGTGGACGTGGGCGGCCGGGTCCGGGGCGACCAGCGCGACCGGGTACTCGAACTCGACCGCGCTCAGGGAGGGACTGGCGCTGAAGGGGAAGGGCGCGGTG
>CAIQMJ010000558.1 GCA_903872875.1 uncultured Variovorax sp. | reverse complement strand
GCCAAGGAAGGCGTGGAGATCCAGGCCGAAAACCAGACGCTTGCATCGATCACCTTCCAGAACTACTTCCGCCTCTACAACAAGCTGGCCGGCATGACCGGCACCGCCGACACCGAGGCCTACGAGTTCCAGGAAATCTACGGTCTCGAGACGGTCATCATCCCGCCGAACCGCATGAGCAAGCGGGACGACCAGCTCGACCGCGTCTACAAGACCACGCGCGAGAAGTACGAGGCCGCGATCCAGGACATCCGCGAATGCTACGAGCGCGGCCAGCCCGTGCTGGTGGGTACCTCGTCCATCGAGAACTCCGAAATCATCGACGGCCTGCTGACCAAGGCCGGCCTGCCGCACCAGGTGCTCAACGCCAAGCAGCATGCCCGCGAAGCGGACATCGTTGCGCAAGCGGGTCGCGCGAAGATGATCACCATCGCGACCAACATGGCCGGGCGCGGCACCGACATCGTGCTGGGCGGCAACATCGAGAAGGTGATCGAGGCCGTCGAGTCTAACGAAGCATTCGATGAGGCAGCGAGGCAGGCCGAGGTTGCCCGCATCCGTGCCGAGTGGACGAAGGACCACGAAGCGGTCAAGGCGCTCGGCGGCCTGCGGATCATCGCGACCGAGCGCCATGAGTCGCGGCGCATCGACAACCAGTTGCGTGGCCGCTCGGGCCGCCAGGGCGACCCGGGTTCCTCGCGCTTCTACCTGAGCCTGGACGATCCGCTGATGCGCATCTTCGCGGGCGACCGCGTCAAGGCCATCATGGACCGGCTCAAGATGCCGGACGGCGAAGCCATCGAGGCAGGCATCGTCACGCGCAGCATCGAGAGCGCGCAGCGCAAGGTCGAGGCGCGCAACTTCGATGTGCGCAAGCAATTGCTCGAGTACGACGACGTTTCGAACGACCAGCGCAAGGTGATCTACCAGCAGCGCAATGACATCCTCGACGCCGACGATCTCACTGCGCAGATCGGCGCGCTGCGCGAAGGCTGCTTCACCGACCTGGCTCGCCAGTACGTGCCGTCGGAATCGGTCGAGGAGCAATGGGATCTTGCCGGTCTCGAGAAGGCGTTGGCTGCCGAGTGGGGCCTGGACATGCCACTCAAGTCGACGGTCGAGTCGGCTTCCGCCATTTCGGACGAAGAGATCATCGAGAAGGTCGTGGCGAAGGCCAACGAGGTGTTCGACGCCAAGGTGGCGCTGATCGGCCAGGAGAACTTCACGCAGTTCGAGCGCATGGTGCTGCTGCAGAGCATCGACACGCACTGGCGCGAACATCTCGCATCGCTCGACTACCTGCGCCAGGGCATCCACCTGCGCGGTTACGCGCAGAAGCAGCCCAAGCAGGAATACAAGCGCGAGGCGTTCGAGCTTTTCGGCCAGTTGCTCGATTCGGTCAAGAACGAAGTCACGCGGCAACTGATGACGGTGCGGGTCCAGTCGAGCGAGCAGCTCGAGGCGGCTGCAGAAACCATGGAAGTCCGTGCCGACGCGATTTCCAACATCACCTACACCGCGCCCACCGAGACCGGCGAGGTCGAAGTGCGCGTCGACGAGGACAGCCAGCGCCGCGCGGCTGCCGGCGCACTGAGCGCCGAGGCCGCTGCCTTCGCTCGCGTCGGCCGCAACGATCCCTGCCCGTGCGGCAGCGGCAAGAAGTTCAAGCAATGCCACGGCAAGCTGAGCTGATCGACCGCTTGCAAAGGAACAAACCATGCCCGTGAATCTGTCCGCTCCCGATCCTGCCGCGCTGTTCGCGGTACCCGGTGTCCGCATCGGCGTCGCAGAAGCCGGCGTGCGCAAGGCCAACCGAAAGGACCTGACGGTCGTGCTGATCGACGAAGGCGCTGCGGTGGGCGGCGTCTTCACGCAGAACCGCTTTTGTGCCGCGCCGGTGCAGGTCTGCCGCGAACACCTGGCCAAGAACTTCGGCATTCGCGCGATGCTCATCAACACCGGCAACGCGAATGCCGGAACTGGCCAGGATGGTCTGGCGCGCACCCACCAGAGCTGTGTGGCATTGGCCCGCGAGCTGGACATCGCGCCGGAACAGATCCTGCCTTTCTCGACCGGCGTGATCATGGAGCCGCTGCCCGTCGACCGGATCGAAGCCGGCCTGCCGGCCGCGCTGGCCGATGCAGCACCCGATCACTGGGCGCGCGCGGCCGAAGGCATCATGACGACCGATACAGTGCCGAAGGCCTTCAGCCAACAGGTGCAGATCGGTGGAGCGGCCGTCAGCATCACGGGCATCAGCAAGGGTGCGGGCATGATCCGTCCGAACATGGCCACCATGCTGGGTTTCATGGCGACCGACGCGAAGATTGATCCGTCGCTGGTCCAGCCGCTGGCCAAGCGTCTGGCGGATGCGTCGTTCAACCGCGTGACGATAGACGGCGACACCTCGACCAACGATTCCTTCGTCGTCATCGCCACGCAGAAGGCCGACCACGCAACCATCACCTCGCTCGATTCCGGCGACGGTCGCGCGCTTGTCGAGGCGATGCAGAACGTTGCGCGCCAACTGGCGCAAGCCATCGTGCGCGACGGCGAGGGCGCTACCAAGTTCATCACGATTCGCGTCGAAGGCGGTGCGGATACGGTCGAATGCCGTCAGGTCGCCTATGCGGTCGCGCATTCGCCCCTGGTCAAGACGGCATTCTTCGCGAGCGACCCGAACCTCGGCCGCATCCTGGCGGCAGTCGGCTACGCCGGCATCGCCGACCTGGACCAGACGGGCATCGACCTGTACCTGGACGACGTGCATGTGGCCGTCAAGGGCGGCCGCAATCCCGCCTACCGTGAGGAGGATGGCCAGCGCGTGATGAAGCAAAGCGAGATCACCGTGCGCATCGCGTTGGGTCGTGGCGATGCGGTGGACACCGTCTGGACGTGCGATCTGAGTCACGACTACGTGTCGATCAATGCCGACTACCGGTCCTGAAGATTCGCAGGCCAGATGAACGACAAGTTTGACAAGCTGATCGAGCGCGCCGAGCAACTGATTTTGCGCATCGAGTCGATCCTTCCCCAGCCGCTGCAGGCACCTGCCGACTGGAACGAGGCGATCGCCTGGCGGTACCGTCGCCGCAGTTCTGGTCACGGCACGCTGGAACCAGTTCGCCATCTGGCGCAGATGCCCCTCGATTCGCTCAAGGAAATCGACGTCCAGAAGGAAAAGATCGAGCGCAACACGCGGCAATTCGTCGAGGGCAAGCCGGCCAACAACGTGCTTCTGACCGGCGCCCGCGGCACAGGCAAGTCATCGCTGATCCGCGCCTGCCTGCAGGCCTACGCACCGCAGGGCCTGCGGCTGATCGAGGTCGACAAGGCCGAGCTCACCGATCTGCCGGACATCGTCGAGGTGGTTTCAGGCCGGCCCGAGAAGTTCATCGTCTTCAGCGACGACCTGAGCTTCGACGAAGGCGAGCCGGGCTACAAGGCGCTCAAATCGATCCTGGACGGCTCCATCGCTGCGTCGACGCCCAATGTGCTGATCTACGCGACCAGCAACCGGCGCCATCTGCTGCCGGAGTACATGAAGGACAACCTCAGCTACACGCACACTGACGATGGCGAGGTGCATCCTGGCGAAGTGATCGAGGAAAAGATTTCTTTGTCGGAGCGTTTCGGGCTCTGGGTCAGCTTCTATCCGTTCAGCCAGGCCGAGTACCTGACGATCGTCGGCCAGTGGCTTTCGTCGTTCGACATCGATGCCAGAGCGATCGAGGCGGCGCGGGCCGAGGCGCTGGTCTGGGCGCTGGAGCGGGGTTCGCGCAGCGGCCGTGTGGCGTATCAATTCGCGCGCGACTACGCCGGGCGGCTTGACGGCACGGTGTCGGCATGAGTACCGCCTGGTCGGCCCGAGGCGCTCGGCGCCGCAATCCACAGGGCGGGGGTGCCCGATGAGCGAGACGCGCAAGCACACCGAGGTCGCGGTGGGGATCCTGATTCGCGAGGACGATGCGCTGCTGCTGTCCACGCGCCCCGAAGGCAAGCCGTACGCAGGCTACTGGGAGTTTCCGGGTGGCAAGATCGAAG
>CAIQMJ010000557.1 GCA_903872875.1 uncultured Variovorax sp. | reverse complement strand
GCTTCGGCCGTCGGCCTCTCTGGTCACCTGGCATCGACGACTCGCGTCAGCGTCTCTTCAAGCTGTTGGCGATCTATCGACTGATTCGCGGGCGTGCGCTGCGCCAGGTTGTGCAGCTTGCGCCGGCGGGCAGCGACGATTTGACGATGGGCGCGGCTGCTTCGCTCATGCAGCCGAACCGATGAGAGCATGGCAGGAGCTAATGCTTTCCAGCCGCCATGTCGCAGATTTCCTGAGCAAGGGGATTCTGCTGCTCTTCGATGATGTGCGCCATCAATCCGACGAGTCTTCCGATCATGGCCAACGCCTTGCCCAATTCGGGCGTCAGGCCCATATCGAGCACGATGGCGCCCTTGGCTCCCGTCGCGTTGAGCGGCATCTTCCGGCCCGACGGACGCGCTGCTACGCCGGTAAGGTCGACCGCGAAACGCGAATAGATGCCGCAATAGCTGTACTCCCGTGCGATCTCGAACATATTGGTGCACCGCGGTCGCCGTCCACGTGGATGGGATGTCCGACACCGGGAATCTTGCGTTTCGCCGCCTTGCTTGTCTTCACGCGCAGCCTTGGACACGCTCCGCAAGAGTGCCGCACAGCCTCACGACGCCTCCGCGCTCATGACCGAGGAGCCGCAGGTGATCATCGATCTTGCGCGGCACGTCACTCAGCGCCTTTTCGTCGGGGTCCCAGATCGAAACCTGGAACCCGGTCTGGGAAAAGACCTGAGCGATGCGGTGCTCCATCAGGCCGGCGCCGAGGACTCCAACCCGAACCGTTGAAGCGGGGCTCGCGCGCTCAAGCCTGCTCGACCGCCACACCGGGTCGCACGTTGTATCCGTCAGTTCGGAAGGAACCGTTCTCCTTGCGCAGCTGCGACATGAAGTCAGGCCATAGCGCTGTCAGTTTTCCATTACCTGGATGCACTGCAGCCACCCGACACCGGTACGCGCATGCCAATCATGAAGGTGGTCGATGCGCCGGAGGACGGATCGGCCGCCATTTGAGCGACCTACACCATTTGCGCTCCGCTGTCCGCGCCCAGAAGCTTCGCATCGCGATTACGTGAGATGCAAGGTTCGCGATGCTGCGCTGCGCTATTGCAGGGATCCGACGGGCTATACGCCGCAAAGAAATTGCACGTGACGCAAGCGTTGCGGCCGAGGTCGATCCTGCCGACGATCAGGCGATCGCAACGATCCACGAAGGTCTTCCATGCATCTCTTCGCACACCGCGGCACGCTCCGTCGCCTATGGCTCATCCTGCCACTGCTCGCATTCCTTTATGTCGGCGGCGCCCGCGCACAGGACAGCTATCGCATCGCCACCGAGGGCTCGTACCCGCCGTGGAGTTTCAAGGATTCGCAGGGCACGCTGCAGGGATGGGATGTCGACATCGCCAACGCGCTGTGCGAGAAGATGCAGGCCCGTTGCCAGATCGTCGCCCAGGACTGGGACGGCATCCTGCCGGGCCTCATGGCGCGCAAGTACGACCTGATTGTCGCGAGCATGGCGATCACGGAACAGCGGCGCCAGCGGGTGGATTTCTCGGACAAGTATAAGGAAACGATCTCACGCTTCATCGCACGCAAGGGCGCGCCGTCCGATGTCGATGCGGCGGCGCTCGCGGGCAAGCGCATCGGCGTGCAACGCGGCTCCATCCAGGCGGCCTTCCTCACGCAGAACTACCGGACATCGGACCTGAAGTTCTACGACACGCCGCAGGCCGCCGAACTCGACCTCGTCGCCGGCCGCGTCGATTACATCCTCGGCAACATGGTGACGTACTTCGTCGGTTTCATGAAAACGCCGGAAGCCAAGGACTTCGCGTTCACAGGTCCCGATCTCAAGGGCGGTCTGCTCGGCGAAGGCAACGGGATCGCAGTTCGCAAGGGCGATGCGCAGACGCTGTCGAAGGTCAACGCGGCCCTGGCCGCCATTCGGGCGGACGGCACCTACGACCGCATCACCGCGAAGTACTTTCCGTTCAAGCTGATGTGAGCCGCGAAGGAGTCAATGCACATGCTTCATGGCTACGGTGACCAGCTGATACGCGGAACCCTCTCCACCCTCCAGCTGGCGGGCGCCGCGCTCGTGCTCGGGTCCCTGCTCGGTGCGGCCGGCTGCTGGCTCCAGCTGTCGACGCACAGGGCCCTCCGAACGGTCGGACATGCGTATACGACGGCCGTGCGCGGCGTGCCGGATCTGCTGATCGTCTTCGCGGTCTACTTCGGTGGCTCGCTGATGCTCGCATCCTTGACCGGCCGCCATGTCGAAGTCGATGCGTTCTTCGCCGGTGTCGCGGCCCTGGCCGTCTCGTTCGGTGCCTACGCCGCGGAGATTGCCCGCGGCGCCCTGCTCTCGGTGTCCGCAGCGCAGCGCGACGCGGCCAGGATGCTCGGTCTCACCAGCACGCGGACGCTGTGGAGCGTGGTGATGCCACAAGCCGCGCGGGTCGCGCTCGCCCCGTTTGGCAACCAGTCGATCGTGCTGCTCAAGCAGACGTCGATCGTATCGATCGTCGGATGCGACGAACTCATGCGCAAGGCGGCCGAAGCCTCGGGCGCGACGCGCGAGCCCTTCACGATCTACCTCGCGACGGCATGCATCTACCTGACGCTGACCGGCTTCCTCACGCTCTGCCTCGAACAGGCAGAGCACCGCGCTTCGTCGCGTGACAGGAGATGAGTCGCATGTTCGATATTGCCCTGCTTTGGTCGTCAATGCCCGCGCTCCTGGCGGGCGCATGGCTCACGCTGCAGCTGACCGCGCTGGTCATCTTCGGCGGCGCGTTGCTCGCCTTGCCGGTCGCCCTCTGCCGGAACTCCGAGGCGACGGGACTGCGCGCCGCGGCCAACGCCTATGTGATGTTCTTCCGCGGCACACCGTCGC
>CAIQMJ010000556.1 GCA_903872875.1 uncultured Variovorax sp. | reverse complement strand
CGCGACCACGCTGATCTTCGGCGCGGAGATCAACGGCGTCCTGCGCGAGAAGGGGGCTTCCAGGGAGCCGCCGCCGCCGCCGAATTGACGCGGCCGGCCCGGCGACAGGCCGATACGTCGACGATTTCAGCCGTCTCCTACAGGGCAGCCGCCTCGCGGCGCGTAGTTTCGGTCAGATGACTGACATGGAGACCGTCATGAGCACTATCGAAAGCGGTGCGGCGTCGGGTCGCATCGCCGAGGCGAACAATGCCGAAGGAAGCCCGCCGGAACGCGACGCCGGCTTTGCAGACTGGATCGACGCCGAGGCGGCCGCCTACGGCGCCGTTCACCTGCTTCACCAGCGGACCTGCGGCGGACGCCTGAAGGCATCGTCCGCCGACATCGAGGAGATCGCTCGGCTGCGCCGTGAGGCGGATGCGAGATTCGCTGTTCTCAGGGGCGTACCGGAGGCCATCGGCGCCGAAGGCTCCATGACCGTGGCACGGCAATCCTTCAGGGTGCCGGCACACCGATCGATCTGTCGCAAGCCCTCGCAAGATCAGGTTCAGCGGTTCCGCAATGCCTGAGGCCATGGAGCTCGACCGCAGCCTGGACTGCAGCCAATTGCACGTCGGCTGACGGTCCCGGCGCAGTGGTGGCGCCTTGGCCGCCGGACTGCGACAGCAAGCATGCCCATGCATCGCCAGCCTGCGATGCAGGCTCGTCGCTTCCGACGATGGCATGCGCATGAAGCCTGGTTCAACATGAGGAATGTCATCGCTCGCGCGATGCGACTCTGAGGAACCGTGCGATGAAATTCGAACACATGCAGGTCGTGAACGAAGACGATGTCGCCTGGGTCACGCTGAACAGGCCGGAACGTCTGAACGCACTCGACATCGTGCTGATGCGCGAGCTGTTTGCCTTCTTCACCGCGCTGTACGACGACCCGGGCGTGCGCGTCGTGGTGCTCAGCGGCGCGGGCCGCGCCTTCTGTGCCGGGCTGGACCTGAAGGACCAGCGACGCCACGAGATCAGCAAGAGCGTCGCCGCGGCCATGGGCCAGCAGCGCACCGTGCGCGACATCATGCTGGCCATGCGGCGCTGCCCCCAGCCGATCATCGCGCTGCTGCATGGCGCGGCCAGTGGCGGAGGGATGGCGCTCGGCCTGGCGTCGGACGTGCGCCTGGCCACGCCGGACCTGCGCATGAATGCGTCCTTCATCCGGGTCGGGCTGAGCGGCTGCGATGTCGGCGTGAGCTACTTCCTGCCGCGCATGGTCGGCAGCTCCGTGGCGTCGGAGTTGTTGTTGACGGGCCGCTTCCTGGATGCGAAGCGTGGCGCGTCATTGGGTCTCTTCAGCTGCATCGCCGAATTGCCGCAACTGGAAGCGGAGGCCCGCGCACTGGCTGCGGACATGCTCGCCGCAACGCCACTGGGGCTTCGACTCACCAAGGAAGCCCTGGGACACGCCATCGACGCCGGATCGCTCGAGGCCGTCATCGCGCTCGAAGACCGCAACCAGGTGCTTTGCACGCAAGGCGAGGACTTCGACGAAGGCATCGCGGCCTTTCTCGAGAAGCGGCCGCCGCGCTACGGCTCGGCATCGGCCGGCTGAGCCAGGCGGTCCGGCCGGCCCGGCCGAGCCGGCGCGCATTCGTCCGTTCCGACGATGGTCTGCCGGCCGGTGGATTCCTAGACTCATCGCAGGCCGCCGGCACGTCGCCGGCGCAGGAGTTGTGATGATGTTCGAGAGACAGAGCGTGCGGGTCCTGGCGACCGCGGTGCCGGGTGTCCATGAGTTGTGCTTCGACCGCCAGGGCGAATCGGTCAACAAGTTCGACAACCGCACGGTGACGGAACTGCAGGAGGCCACGGGCTTCCTGAAGGCGCAGCCGGACCTGCGCGGCGTGCTCGTCACCAGCGCCAAGGACGTGTTCATCGTCGGGGCCGACATCACCGAGTTCGGCGAGATGTTCAGCCAGCCAGCCGCGGAGATCACGGCCGACGTGCTGCGGCGCAATGCCGTCTTCGTCGAGTTCGAAAACCTCCCGGTGCCGAGCGTGGTCGCGATCAACGGCTTCGCGCTCGGCGGCGGACTCGAGTTCGCGCTGGCGAACAGCATCCGCGTGATGTCGACCGCGGCACAGGTCGGCGTACCCGAAGTCAAGTTGGGGTTGTTCCCGGGCTTCGGCGGCACGGTGCGGCTGGTGCGCCAGGCCGGCCCGGCGGTGGCCTGCGAATGGGTGTCGACCGGCAAGCCGGCGAAGGCCGAAGCCGCGCTGGCCGCCCGTGTGGTCGACGACGTCGCGGCGCCCGAAGCATTGCGCACCAAGGCACTCGAATGGCTGCAGCGCGCGATGGACGGCGGCTTCGACTGGCAGGCCAGCCAGCAGCGCAAGCGCGAAAAACTCGCCATGCCGCACGCCGAGGCCGATGCCGCCTTTGCGCAAGCGCGCGCCGAGGCCGCACGCCTGGCCGCACCGCACCAGCCCGCCGCGCTGGCCGCGATCGACATGATGCGGGCCGGGGCAATGCTCGACCAGCGCGGCGCACTGGAACTGGAGGCCGGCACCTTCGGCGAGATCGCGCGCACGCAGGCCGCCATGTCGATGGTGCGGACCTTCCTCAATGAGCAGGCCGTGAAGAAGACGGCGCGGCGCCAGGCCAGGGCCGCGCCGCCGACACGCCAGGCGGCGGTGCTGGGGGCGGGGATCATGGGTGGCGGCATCGCCTTCGCCAGCGCGCTGAAGGGCATTCCGGTGCGCATGAAGGACATCAGCCAGAAGGCGCTCGACCAGGGCATGGACGAGGCGCGCAAGCAGGTCGGCCGCCAGCTCAAGTCGGGTCGCCTGTCGGAGGCGAAGGGCGCCGCCGAGCTGGCGTCGATCCAGCCGCAGATGG